>WGLY01000035.1 GCA_016125335.1 Frankiales bacterium | reverse complement strand
GAGCTGCACGTCGTCATGGACCTCGACACCCTCCGCGGTGAGCGCGACGGCCTCGCCCTGCTCAACGGCACGCCGATCCCCGCGCCCATCGCCCGCGAGGTCGCCGCGGTCGCCGACTGCTGGCGCCGCCTGGTCGTCGACCCGGTCGACGGCCACCTGCTCGACTACGGCACCCGCCAGTACCTGCCCGCAGCCCTGCGCGAGCACGTCCTGCACCGCGACCCGATCTGCCGCCGACCCGGCTGCACCCGCCGTGCGCAGGAGATGGACCACGCACTCCCGTTCCCCGCAGGATCGAGCGACACCGCGAACTGCGGCGGGCTGTGCTCGCGCTGCCACCAGGTGAAGACCGCCGGGCACGCCACCATCGAAGACAGCGCACCGGACGGCTCCGGAACCTGGGTCACCCGCTGGCGGCAACGCATCCGCATCCCGGCCCAGCCGATCCTGCAGCCACGACGACCCGACCCACCGCCCACGGTCGACGCGCCCGCTCCGCCTGGCGTCGTGGAAGCACGCTCCGATACCGACGAGCCTGCCGCCCGCACATCCGACGACCGATCGGCGGACCCGCCGGAACGCCCGCCGTTCTGATCCCACGCTGCGCAAGCGGTAACGGCCCGAGTGCGGCCACGCGCCGGCTCGCCTCCACACCGGGCGACCGGCCCGGACACCGCCCGCGCGACCGCGTGTCCACGGCGACGGCACGGCGCTCGCGGAGGCACGCCGTCGCCGGCGAGGACGTCGTCGCGATCAGGCCGCGGCGGCTGCCCGCGCCTCGGCGAAGGCCGCCACGGCACGGTCGACGTCGTCGTCGGTGTGGGCGGCGGAGAGCTGCACGCGGATGCGCGCCTGGCCCTGCGGCACCACCGGGAAGGAGAAGGCGACGGCGTACACGCCGCGCGCGAACAGCTCCTCGGCCACCCGTCCTGCCATCACGGCGTCGCCGAACATCACCGGCACGATGGGGTGCGCGCCGGGCAGCAGGTCGAAGCCCTGAGCCGTCATGCCCGCGCGGAACCGGGCCGCGGCGGAGTGCACGCGCTCGCGCAGCTCGCCCGAGGTCTCCAGGACGTCGAGCACGGTGAGCGACGCGGCCACGATCGGGGGCGCTACCGAGTTGGAGAAGAGGTAGGGACGGGCCCGCTGCTTGAGCAGCTCGACGATCTCGCGCCGGGCCGCGACGTAGCCTCCCGACGCGCCGCCGAGCGCCTTGCCGAGGGTCCCGGTCACGATGTCGACGCGGTCGGCGACGCCGAACAGCTCCGGCGTTCCGCGCCCCGTCGGGCCGACGAATCCCACGGCGTGGGAGTCGTCCACCATCACGAGGGCGTCGTGCCGGTCGGCGAGCTCACAGATCTGGTCGAGCGGCGCGAGGTAGCCGTCCATGGAGAAGACGCCGTCGGTCACCACGAGGCGGTACCGCGCGTCCTTCGCCTCCACCAGGCGAGCCTCCAGCTCGGCCATGTCGCGGTTGGCGTAGCGCAGCCGCTGCGCCTTGCACAGGCGGATGCCGTCGATGATCGAGGCGTGGTTGAGGGCGTCGGAGATCACCGCGTCGCGCTCGTCGAACAGGGCCTCGAACACACCGCCGTTGGCGTCGAAGCACGACCCGAAGAGCACGGCGTCCTCGGTGCCGAGGAAGTCGGCCAGCCGGTGCTCGAGCGTGCGGTGGATCTCCTGCGTGCCGCAGATGAACCGCACCGAGGCCATGCCGTAGCCCCACTCGCTCAGCGCCTCCTGCGCGGCGGCGAGCAGCCGCGGGTCGTCGGCGAGGCCGAGGTAGTTGTTGGCGCACAGGTTGAGCACGTCGCGGCCGGCGGTGTCGACGACGTGCGTGCCCTGCGGCGAGGCGATCACCCGCTCCGGCTTGTACACGCCGGTCTCGCGCATCCCCGCGATCCGCTCCGCGAGCTCCGCGCGCAGCCCGGCCAGCACGCTGCTGTCGTCCATCACGTCACCTCCCAGTCGAGGACCACCTTGCCCGCGTGCCCCTGCGCGGCGACGTCGAACGCCTCCTCGAAGGCGGTGTACGGCAGCCGGTGGGTGATCACGGGCGAGATGTCCAGGCCCGCCTGCACGAGCACGGACATGGCGTACCAGGTCTCGAACATCAGCCGGCCGAAGATGCCCTTCACCGTGAGCATCGAGTGGATGACCGTGCTCCAGTCGAACTCGATCGACGCGCTGGGCAGGCCGAGCAGCGCGATCTTCCCGCCGTGCGCCATCGACGTGATCATCGAGTGCAGCGCCGGCGCCGCGCCGGACATCTCGAGCCCGACGTCGAACCCCTCCACCATCCCGAGGTCCGCCATCACGTCGCGCAGCGAGGTCGTCCGGACGTCGACCGCACGGGTCACCGCGCCCATGTCGCGGGCGAGCTGGAGCCGCTCGGGGCTCAGGTCGGTGATGACGACGTTGCGCGCGCCGGCGTGACGCACGACCGCGGCCGACATCAGGCCGATCGGCCCCGCACCGGTCACGAGCACGTCCTCGCCGAGCACGGGGAACGACAGCGAGGCGTGCACCGCGTTGCCGAAGGGGTCGAAGATCGCGGCCACCTCCGGGTCGATCGGGTGCGGGTGGCGCCACACGTTGGTCGCGGGGACGACGACCAGCTCCGCGAAGCCGCCGTCGCGGTCGATGCCGATGCTCACCGTGTTGGGGCACAGCTGCCGCTGACCGCCGAGGCACCAGCGGCACCTGCCGCACACGACGTGCCCCTCGACGCTCACCAGGTCGCCGACGTCGACCGTGTCGACGCCGCTGCCCACCTGCACCACGCGGCCGGCGATCTCGTGCCCGAGCGTCACCGGGGTGCGTACCGCCGACTGCGCCCACGAGTCCCAGGCCCGCACGTGCAGGTCGGTGCCGCAGATGCCGGTGCGCAGCACGCGGATGAGCACCTCGCCCGCGCGCGCCTCCGGCTCGGGCACGTCCCGCAACCACAGGCCGGGCGCCGCCTCGGCCTTGACCAACGCCTTCATCGGTCCCCGTCCTCACCGTCCGGTGCCCGCCGGGCACTCCGTGGTCCGCCGGGCCCCACCCTGGCACTGCCGGGCGCCGGTTGGGGCCCCGCGGTCGCTCACGACCCGTGTCCCTCGGCGCCGCCGCCCCCGGGGCCGCTCGCAGGGCCAGGAAACGCGGCCGCAACACGGCGCTGGCACACTCCGCGACGGACCCACCAGGAGGCAGCATGACCGACCCGCGCCGGGGCCCCGTCGAGGCGCTGCTCGACGACGTCGTCACCGCGGTGACGCCGGTGCGCGAGGGCCAGGTGGCCACGTACATCCCGGAGCTGGCCAAGGCCGACCCGTCGACCTTCGGGCTGAGCGTCGCCACGCTCGACGGCCGCGTGCACGACGCCGGGCGGCTCGTGCCGTTCACGATCCAGTCGGTGTCCAAGCCGTTCGTCTACGCCCTCGCCCTGGCCGACTCCGGCCACGACGCCGTCCTGGCCAAGGTGGGCACCGAGCCCACCGGCGACCCCTTCAACAGCATCAGCGTCGACGAGAGCACCGGCCGCGCGGCCAACCCGATGGTGAACGCCGGGGCCATCGTGGTCTCGTCGATGGTCGGCGGATCGGGGCGGGCGGGTCAGCTCGAGCGCATCGTGTCCGGCCTCTCGGCGTTCGCCGGTCGCGACCTCGACGTGGACGAGAGCGTGTTCTCCTCCGAGCGCGACACCGGCGACCGCAACCGCGCGATCGCCTACTTCATGCGCTCGGTCGGCCTGCTCGACGATGACGTCGACGCGCAGGTGGACCTCTACTTCCGCCAGTGCTCGGTCGTGGTCACCGCGCACGACCTCGCCGTGATGGCCGCGACGCTCGCCAACGGAGGGGTCAACCCGGTCACCGGCGCGCAGGTGGTGCCCCGCGACGTCGTGGCGTCCGTGCTCACGGTGATGACGACGTGCGGCATGTACGACTACGCCGGCGAGTGGCTCTACCGGGTGGGGCTGCCGGCGAAGAGCGGCGTCAGCGGAGGGATCGCGGCCGCGCTGCCCGGCCAGCTCGGCCTCGGCGTGCACTCACCGCTGCTCGACCCCCGCGGCAACAGCGTCCGCGGGGTCGCCGCGGCGGAGCGGCTCTCGCGCACCCTCGGCCTGCACCTGCTGCTGCCGAGCGAGCGGCCGCGGCCGGGCATCCGCCGCAGCTACCGCGACGACGTCGTCCGGTCGCGTCGGGGCCGCACCCGCGAGCAGCGTGCGGTGCTCGACCGCGAGGGCACCGCCATCGCCGTCACCGAGCTCACCGGCGACCAGGGGTTCGCCAGCGCCGAGCTGCTGGCGCGCCTGGTGCTCGAGGACGCCGCGCCCGCCCGCTGGCGGATCCTGGACCTGAGCCGCGTCACCCGCATCGACACCGCTGCCGGGACCCTGCTCGACGGCCTGGCCGCGCGGCTCGCGGAGGACGGCGTGCGCGTGCTGGTCGTCGACCCGCGCAGCGAGCCGGCCCGCAGCACCGCCCGCGAGCGGATGACCGCCGCCGAGCGCGCGGGCGACCCGGACGCCGCGCTCGAGCGGGCCGAGGACGAGCTGCTGCGCGAGCACGGCCTCGGCGAGGCGATCCCCGAGGGCCTGGTGCCCCTCGCCGAGCAGGACCTGCTGCGCGGCCTGCCCGCCTGGGTGGTCGCGGACCTCGAGCAGCGCGTCACCACCCGCGTGGTCGCCGACGGGACCGTGCTGTTCGAGGAGGGCGCGGCCCCCGACGGCCTCTACTTCGTGGCGGCCGGCTCGGTCAGCGTCGACGTGCGCACCCGGCGGCCGTCGGGCCGCCGGCGCATCACCACCATCGGCGCCGGCTCGATGTTCGGTGAGCTCGCGCTCGTGGACGGCCTGCCGCGGTCCACCCGGGTGAGCGCCGTCGGCCCGACCATCTGCCACGTGCTCAGCCCGGCCGCCTACGCGGAGATGCGCGAGACGGCGCCGGCCGCCTGCGCCGAGCTCACGCTCGCCCTCGCGCGTGCCCTGAGCCAGCGGCTGCGCTACGCGACCACCGACGTCGCGGCCCTCGACGAGGGGTGAGCGCGGACCACCCGTCCGGCGCAGCCGGCCCGCCACCGAGGGTGCCGCAGTCCGGCGCGCGGCCGGCCGGCCGCCCCGGCTCCCGTGGCTCCGGATCTGCTCTGACCAGCGGCGATGCCCGCGTCTGAGGGGTGCCGCCACCCCACGTGAGGGGTCCGGCGACGCGCATTGGGGTCTTACGACGGATGGTCCTGAGGTCCTAGGACAAACCTTGGACGTCCCCCGGATGAACCCGGAGGGGCAGGTGATGGACAGTCGAGGAGCCGGAGGCGCTCCGGCCTTCACCGTCGAGGCGAGGAGGTGGCCGATGTCGTCGCAGCAGGCGTACTGGAGCCTCGAGCCCACCGCGCCCGACGGCCGCGTCTGGCGGGTGCTCACCCTCGTCGAGCCGGAGCCGGCCGAGCCCCCGGCACGCGCACGTCGGGCCGCTCGCCGTCGCAGCCTGCTGCGGTGGTGGCGACGGCCCACCGCGCAGGTGGTCGACCTGCGCGAGCAGCGCGCGGCGCGCCGCTCGGACCTGCTTCCCTCGGATCCGGACGGAGTCGTGCAGCGGCTGGTCAGGCTGCGCGAGGCGGGGCTCATCACCCAGGCCGAGTACGAGGCCGAGCGCCGCGCCCTGCGCACCCGCGGCTCCGCCTGACGCCGCTCCCCGCGGCAGCCGGGCTCAGGCCGCCGGCCCGTGCCCCTCGAGCTGCGGGTGCACGTCGAAGGGCACCTCGAGCTCCTCCTCGCTCGGGATCTCGGCCTCCACGTCCTCCGCCGTGATCGCGTGGAGCATGGCCAGCACGATGAGCGTGCCGGCCGCCACCACGACGAGCCCCGTCGCGATCCAGGCCAGCGCGCCGGGCAGCCGGGTGAGGTTCAGGGTGACGAAGGCGACCGCGATCGTGGCCGGGAGCGTCACGACCCAGCCGAGCACCATCTCGCCCACCACACGCAGGTTCACGCCCATGCCGGACGCGACCCCGGCGCCCGCCACCGACGACGCGGCGGCGTGCGTGGTGGAGATCGGGACGCCGAGCGCGGTGGCCCCGAAGATCGACGCGACCGCACCGGTGTTGGCCGCGACGCCGGACGACGCGTGCAGCGTCGTGATCTTCAGCCCCATGGTCTCGATGATCTTCCAGCCGCCCCACACCGTGCCGAGGGCGATCGCGCCGTAGGCCGAGAACTCCACCCACCTGGGCACGGCGATGCTGCCGTCCGCCGCCGTCGCGAGGTGCCCGGTGCCGACCAGCAGCGCGGCGATCACGCCCATGGTCTTCTGCGCGTCGTTGGCGCCGTGGCCGAACGACACGGCGCCCGCCGACACCAGCTGGAGCCACTTGAACGGCCGGGCGTTGTCGGGCAGCCGAAACAGCCGCCGCAGCGCCGCGACGAGGTACATGGCCACGAACGCGATCGCGAAGGCGACCAGCGGGCTCACCACGATCGCCAGGGCGGTCTTCTCCACGCTCGACCAGCTGATCGCGTCGGTGCCGCCGGCGGCCAGGCCCGCACCCACCAGCCCGCCGATGAGGGCGTGGCTCGACGACGACGGCATGCCGAACCACCAGGTGGCGTAGTTCCACAGGATGGCCGCGAAGAGCGCCGAGAACACCACCGCGATGCCGGTGACGTCGGAGTGCACGGTCTTGGCCACGGTGTTGGCCACGGCCGTGCCGACGATGAACACGGCGGCGAAGTTGAAGAAGGCCGAGAACCAGACCGCCCACTTGGCCGGCAGCACGCGCGTGGCCACGACCGTGGACACGGAGTTGGCGGCGTCGTGGAAGCCGTTGGTGAAGTCGAAGAGCAGCGCCAGGGCCACGACCGCGACCAGGGCGACCAGGGTCAGGTCCACGAACCGTCTCCACCACCCGTGGGGCAGTCACGTCGACCATCCCGCCGCGCACCATCATGACCATCTGGCAACGGTTGTCCAGCCGGGGGGCGAACACCGGCCGAACGGCCGGTGAACGGCCCCGCCAGTGGAGCGCGGGCCCCCGTCCGGGCCCCGTCCGGGGGTCCCGGGGGAGGCGCCGGACCGGCCGCCGCCCGCCTACCCCACGCCCAGCAGCTGCGTGATCGGGTCGTAGGCGAAGTAGACGGCGAACGCGGCCGAGACCACCCAGAGCAGGACCGGCACCTCGCGGGCCTTGCCGTTGACCGACTTGATGAGCACGTAGGAGATGAAGCCCGCCCCGATGCCGTTGGTGATCGAGTAGGTGAAGGGCATCAGCACCATCGTGAGGAACGCGGGGATGCCGATCTCGTAGTCGGTGAAGTCGATGTGGCGGATCTGGGTCATCATCAGGAACCCGACCACCACCAGCGCCGGCGTCGCCGCCTCGTGGGGCACGATCGTCACCAGCGGCGAGAAGAACATCGCCACGAGGAACAGCGCCCCCGTGGCGAGCGACGCGATGCCGGTGCGCGCCCCCTCGCCGACGCCGGACGCCGACTCGATGTAGCTGGTGTTGCTCGAGGTGTTGGCCACGCCGCCGGCCACCGCCGCGAGCGAGTCCACGAGCAGGATCGCCTCGAAGTGCGGCACCTCCCCCTCCTCGGTGAGGATCTCGCCCTCGTTGGCCAGGCCGAACACCGTGCCCATGGTGTCGAAGAAGTCGCTGAGCATGAGCGAGAAGACGGCCAGCGACGCCGCGACCCAGCCGATGGCCGAGAACCCGCCGAACAGGCTCACGTGGCCGATGGCCCCGAAGTCCGGCGTCGCGACCACGGACGACGGCCAGCTCGGGACGTTGAGCGACCAGCCGTTCGGGTTCACCACCGTGCCGTCCGGCCCGGTCTGCGGGCCGACGTGCGCGATCGCCTCGATCACCATCGAGAGCACCGTGCTGGCGACGATCCCGATGAGGATGGCGCCGCGCACCTTGCGGGCCACCAGCACCGACGTGAGCAGCAGGCCGAACACGAACACGAACGAGGGCCAGCCGCGCAGCGCGCCGTTGTCGCCGAAGCTGATCAGCGGGACGCCCGGGCGCGTGATGCCGGCGTCGACCAGGCCGATGATGGTGATGAACAGGCCGATGCCCACGCCGATGGCGTACTTCAGCTGCTCGGGCACGGCGTGGAACACCGCCGTGCGGAACCCGGTGAGCACCAGCACCGAGATGAGCAGGCCCTCGAGCACGACGATGCCCATCGCGTCGGCCCACGTCATGTGCGGGGCCAGCGTGAACGCGACGACGCCGTTGATGCCCAGGCCCGCGGCCAGCGCCACGGGGAAACGGCCGAACACGCCCATGGCGACGGTGATCAGGCCGGCTGCGAGGGCCGTGGCGGCCGTCACCTGCGCGATCGAGGTGACGACGCTGCTGCCGCCGATGAAGGCGCCTGTGTCGTCCTTGGCGGTGCCGATGATGAGCGGGTTGAGCACCACGATGTACGCCATCGTGAAGAAGGTGACGAGGCCGCCGCGCACCTCGCGGCCGTTGGTGGAGCGCCGCTCGCTGAGGTGGAACCAGCGGTCCCAGGAGGACGTGGTGGCGGTTGTCGTGTCGACGGCCATGGGACTCCTTCGGTGGCGCGCGTCGGGATCAGCGCCGCAGGCTAGCGAGGCCCGGGAGGGACCGGAGGACCTTTGACCCAACTGAGCGATGCGTGTGTCGAGACCTCGACAACCCCTGGGGCACAAGGGGTTGCGCGACAGGCAGCGGACGACCCCGGACGCAACAAGGCCCCTCGACGTATGAGGTCAAGGGGCCTGCTGCCGACCGTCGGCCCCGCCCCGGGAGACCCGGGGAGGGCTCGACCCGCGGGTGTCACCGCGGCCGCTGCGCCGTCTCCCGGCGAGCCGGGTCGCCTGCCGTCCCGGCGTCCTGCGAGCAGGTCGCCGTCGCGACGGGCACCGCGCGAGCGGATGGTCTCCCAGCCGGTCCTGACTCGCCCTGCGCTGACACGCGCAGCCGGTGAGGTCGCCCTCTCCGGAGTGGTTCGCCGTTCTCCGACCGAGCCGCCTCCCTCGTGGTCCGTGTCCCCGGTCTCCCGGTTCCTCGGTCCGCCGCGGAGGGCGTGGGAGATTGATAGTGGCGATCCCTCCACGGGCACAAGGGGTTTCGGCGAGGAATTCTTCTGCACAGGTCGGTGCACAGCTCCGTCCACAGGGCGTCGTGCTCAGCCGCCGGTCCGTGCACACCCGTGTGGACAACATCCGTGGACAACGACGCGGCCGACACGGATCGGTCAGGGGGCGCGCCGGATCTTCAGGACAGCGAGCGGTGACCGGGCTCAGGCGGCCAGCGCCGTGGGCACCAGCCCGCCGAGCAGCTCGCCGACGACGTCGATCACCTCGGGGTCGGCGCCCATCGACATGTGCGTCGCGTGCACCTCGAGCGGCTCCGCGTCCGGGTCGAGGCAGGCGCGCCAGTCGATGACGGCGTCGTCGAGGGAGAACAGCGAGGTGTAGGGGATCGCGTCGGGGACGTCCTGCTCGAGCCAGCCCTTGACCTCGAGGGCGCAGTCGCCCGAGAGGCAGTCGTCGCCGAGCAGGCCCGGCACGCCGAGCGCGCTGAGGCGGCGGATGACGGTGAGCTGCGCCGCGAGGGTGGAGTTGACCGCGAGCGGGTCGGTGTTGGGGGTGCCCAGCGTGACCAGCGCGGCCACGAGGTCGGGCCGGCGGATCGTGGCGATCTTGCCGAGGGTGCCGCCGCGGCTCCAGCCCACGATGGCCACGCGGCGGCCGGTGCGCTCGGCCACCTGCTCGAGCCGCGACTCGACGGCGTCGGCGAGCTCGCGCGTGCAGCCGATGTTGGGCGCGATGCCCGAGCGGGAGGTCCAGTGGCCCAGCCCGCGCAGCGCCTCGGCCATGGGCTCGAGGGCGAAGTCGCCGGAGAGGAACCCCGGCACGAGCAGCACCGGCACGCGGTCCGGGTCCGGCGTGGTCTCGGCCCGCTGGTGGGGCAGCAGGCGTCCGGCGACCTTCAGCACCGAGAGGTTCTCGCGCACGAGGCTGAGCACCGGCGGGCGGAAACCCGTCGGGTGCGTCAGCAGGTCGCCGAGCTCCTCGAGCGGACGGCGGCCCGGAGGTCCGGACATGCGCCCAGTGTGCGTCACGTGAGACGGAACAAACCCCACGAACGCGCGGATTCCCGCAGGTCCGTGACCTGCGACGACGCAGCGACGACCCGCCCGGACGACGGTGTGACCCTGCGTGGCCGGTCGCGCGCGGCAGGTGACCACGCCCGCTCACCGCCCTCACAGCGTTCTCATCGTGCTCGAAGGCACGCGGCACGGGTGCTCCAGGCCGTTGCCAGCCAACCGCCAGGGCCGGCCCCGAGCGTGGGGGCCATGACCACGACAGCCCTCCCCGCGACGGCGGCGGCGCCCGCGCCGGCCGGTGCTCCGGCCGGCCCGCACCCGGTGCTCGACGTCGTCGTCCCCGTGCACAACGAGCAGGACGACCTGGTGGCCAGCATCGAGCGCCTGCACGCCCACCTCGCCGCCTCGATGCCGGTGACCTCGCGCATCACGATCGCCGACAACGCCAGCACCGACCGCACCTGGGAGCTCGCGCTCGACCTCGAGCGCCGCCTGCCCGGCGTGCGCGCCGTGCACCTCGACGAGAAGGGTCGCGGCCGGGCGCTGCGGCAGGTGTGGTCGCACAGCGACTCCGACGTGCTGGCCTACATGGACGTCGACCTGTCCACGGACCTCGCGGCGCTGCTCCCCCTCGTCGCGCCGCTGCTGTCCGGGCACAGCGACCTCGCGATCGGGACGCGCCTGGCGCGTGGGTCGCGCGTGGTGCGCGGCCCCAAGCGCGAGCTGATCTCCCGGGCCTACAACCTGCTGCTGCGCACCACGCTGGCGGCGCGGTTCTCCGACGCCCAGTGCGGCTTCAAGGCGATCCGCGCCGACCGCGCGCGCGAGCTGCTGCCGCTCGTGGAGGACCCGGGCTGGTTCTTCGACACCGAGCTGCTCGTGCTCGCCGAGCGCCGCGGGCTGCGCATCCACGAGGTGCCGGTGGACTGGACCGACGACCCCGACTCGCGCGTGGACATCGTCCCGACGGCGCTGGCCGACCTGAAGGGCATGTGGCGACTGGCCCGGGGGATGGCCTCCGGCCGCATCCCCGTGACGGCGCTGCCGACGTACGCCGGCGCCGACGTGCCCCGGGGCCTCACCTCGCAGCTCGTGCGGTTCGCGGCGGTCGGCGTCGCGTCCACGCTGGCCTACCTCGTCCTGTACCTCCTGCTGCGCGGCCCGCTCGGGGCGCAGGGCGCCAACTTCGCGGCCCTGCTGCTGACCGCGCTGGCCAACACCGCGGCCAACCGCCGGCTCACGTTCGGCGTGCGCGGCCCCACGGACCGCTTCCGCCACCAGGTGCAGGGCCTCGTGGTGTTCGGCATCGGCCTCGCGCTGACGTCGGCGTCGCTGGCCGCGCTGCACGCTGGCGCGCCCGACGCCGCGCGCTGGACCGAGCTGACGGTGCTCGTGCTGGCCAACGTGGCCGCCACGCTCGTGCGCTTCCTGCTCTTCCGCTCCTGGGTGTTCCCGCGCCGAGCGGCCGGGCGCCCCGCAGCCTCGCCCGCACACCCGACCTCGCCCGCCCCCGCTCGCCCCGTCGTGGCCGAGCCCGACCGAAGGACGACCCGATGACCACCGTCTCCCACGACGCGGCCTTCGTCCCGCCGCTGTCCGACCTCGTGCCCCCGGTGCAGCCGGAGGACGCCGGCCCGCACGACGGCCCGGCCGGCCCGGGCACGGCGCCGCCCGCCCCCGCGGCGCCGCGCTCGTGGGCCGGGCGGCTCTGGCGCGGCCGGCCCGACGACCCGGCGTGGGTGCGGCCGTCGCTGCTCTCGCTGCTGGCCGCGACCGGCGTCCTCTACCTGTGGGGCCTGTCGGCGTCCGGCTGGGCCAACGCCTTCTACTCCGCGGCCGTGCAGGCCGGCAGCCAGAGCTGGAAGGCCTTCCTGTTCGGCTCGAGCGACGCCTCGAACTTCATCACGGTGGACAAGCCGCCGGCCTCGCTGTGGCCGATGGAGATCGCGGCGCGCATCTTCGGCGTCAGCTCGTGGAGCATCCTCGTGCCGCAGGCGCTCATGGGCGTGGCCAGCGTGGCCCTGCTCTACCTCGCGGTGCGCCGGTGGGCCACTCCCGCGGCCGGCCTGGTCGCCGGCGCGGTGCTCGCCCTCACGCCCGTGGCGACGCTGATGTTCCGGTTCAACAACCCCGACGCCCTGCTCGTGCTGCTCATGGTGGCCGCGGCGTACACCACGGTGCGCGCGACCGAGAAGGCGTCCACCCGCTGGCTGCTCGGCACCGGCGCGCTGCTCGGCCTCGCCTTCCTCACCAAGAGCCTCCAGGCGTTCCTGGTGCTGCCCGCGTTCGCCCTCGTGTACCTCGTGGCCTCGCCGGCGCGGCTCGGGCGACGCGTGCTCGACCTGCTCGCCGCGGGGCTGGCCCTCGTGGTCGCCGCCGGCTGGTGGGTGCTGCTCGTGGAGCTGTGGCCGGCGTCGAGCCGGCCCTACATCGGCGGCTCGCAGACCAACTCGGTGATCGAGCTCATCCTGGGCTACAACGGCCTGGGCCGGATCACGGGCAACGAGACCGGCAGCGTGACGGGCGGCGGCGCCGGGCCCGGCGGCGGCGCGGGGGTCTGGGGCGAGACCGGCATCCCGCGTCTGTTCTCCGCCGACTACGGCGGCCAGATCGCGTGGCTGCTCCCGGCGGCGCTGGTGCTCGGCCTGGCCGTGCTCTGGATCACCCGCCGCGCGCGGCGCACCGACACGCTGCGTGCGAGCGCGATCCTCTGGCTCGGCTGGCTGCTCGTCACCGGCCTGACGATCTCCTTCGCGCAGGGGATCATCCACCCCTACTACACCGTCGCCCTCGCCCCGGCGATCGGCGCCCTCGTCGGCATCGGCGCCACGCGGCTGTGGTCCGTGCGCGAGCACACCGCGGCCCGCGTCACCCTCGCGCTGACCCTCGCCGGCAGCGCGCTGTGGGCCGTCGTGCTGCTCACCCGCTCGGCCGACTGGATGCCGTGGCTGCGCTACGTCGTGCTCGCCCTCGGCGTCGGCGGCGCCCTCGCGGTGCTGGCCGTCGACCGCCTCTCGCGGCGGGCCGCGGCCGCGGTCGCCGGCACCGGGCTCGTGGCCGTGCTGCTCGCGCCGGCGGCGTACTCGGTGCAGACCGCGGCGACGCCGCACTCGGGCTCGCTGCCCTCGGCCGGCCCCGCCGTCGCCGGCTCCCGCGGCTTCGGCCCGGGCGGCGCGGGCGGTCCCGGACGCGGCGGGTTCGGCGGCGGGTTCGGCGGGTTCCCCGGCGGTCCCGGGGCCCAGACCGGCACCGGCACGGCGCAGGGCCTGCCCGGCGGCGGGCCCGGCGCCACCGGCCAGGGCGGTACGGGCACGACCGGCCAGGGCATCCCGGGCGGGGGCCGTGCGGGCGGGCCGGGCGGCGGTGGGGGCGGGCTGCTCGAGGCGAGCACGCCCGGCGCGCAGATCACCGCGATGCTGCAGGCCGACGCCGGCTCCTACACCTGGGTCGCGGCGGCGGTCGGCGCCCAGACCGCGGCGGGCTACCAGCTCGCCTCGGGCGAGCCGGTGATGGCGCTCGGCGGCTTCAACGGCAGCGACCCGTCGCTGAGCCTGGCCGGGTTCCAGCAGTACGTCGCCGAGGGCCGGATCCACTACTTCATCGGCGGCGGGGGCTTCGGCGGCCAGAACGGCGGCTCGTCGGACTCCAGCCAGATCGCGAGCTGGGTGGCGGCGAACTTCACCGCCACGACCGTCGACGGGGTGACCGTGTACGACCTCACCTCACCGGTGACGGGGACCGGCGGCTGACCGGCTCCCCACGCGTCGCGGGGCGGACCGTCTCCCTCGGGTCCGCCCCGCGGTGCGCCGCGGGCCAGGCGCGATACTGCACGCCATGAACCGCCGCCGCGCCCGCGCCGCCGCCGCTCTCCTCGGCGTCGCGACGATGCTCGCGACGGCCGGGTGCGCCCCGTCCGGTCCCTCGGCCGCGACGCAGACGCCGATCCCGACGGCCTCGGCGTGGTGGCCGGCGCTGTTCGCGCAGGGCCATCCGGCCCAGGGGCTCGGCCCCGCGGCGGCGGCCTCGGCGTCCCCCTCGGCGACGGACCCGGCGGCCACCGACGCGGTGCAGAGGGCCCTGGCCCGCGTGGGCCTGCGGGCCGCCGACTTCGGCGACGGCGTGACCGTGGTGCTCGCGCAGGACGGTGCCTCCCTCTCCCAGCACTCGCTGGCCTACTGCTCGGCCACGTACCCCAGCGAGGACCAGCGGGTGGCGCGGCGCAAGGTCGAGGTGCGCACCAGCGACGGCCAGCGGGTGGGGGTGACGAGCGAGGTCGTGCTCTACCGCACGCCCGCGGAGGCCGCGGCGGCGCTGCACGAGCTCGAGCAGGCGGCGGCCTCCTGCCCCTCGCCCCGCACGGTCACGGTGTCCGGCGACCCGCTCACCGTGCGCCAGGTGCCGGCCACCGACGTGCCGGTGGAGGGCCTGGTGCCCTCCGACCGCCGCACCCTCGTGTCCAACTCCGTCACCGACCCGAAGGCCAACGCGACCTACCGCGTGGTGGGCGTCTACCAGGTGCGCGGCCGGGTGCTCGCCGACCTCATCGCCACGAGCGCGGGCACCGACTTCACCAGCGCCGAGCTCACCACGCTCGACGCGCTGGCGGCGGCGGTCGCCGGGCGGCTCGCCGCGCTCGGCAGCACCCTGACGGGCGCATCCTGACGCCTTCGTCGCGCCGGCCTCACGCTGCGTGACCGGCGTCCCACCCACACGGCGCAATCGCAGCCTCGCGGGATGACGCTCTGCGTGATCAGCCCGCACAATCAGGACGTGCGAGACACGGCCCCGGGCTGGCTGACGACCGTCGCGGAGCAGTACTCCGCGCGCGGTGCCGTCGACGACGCCCTGGTGCGCGCCGCGACCGCGGTCGAAGTGGGCGTCGTGAGCGTGTCGGCCGACGGCGGGGTCTGGTGGAGCGACGAGGCCTACCGCCTGCACGGGCGGCCCCGCTGGCGCCGGGTGCGACTGCTCGACGACGTCACGCTCGGCGTCGACCCCGCGTCCGCCGTCGACCTGCTCCAGGCCTACGCCGCGACGCTGACCGACCCCGACACCGACCTGCGCTACACCGTGACCGGTGCCCAGGGCGAGCGCCGCGAGCTCGTGCTGCGCGCCATCGGCGAGGGCGTGGCCCTGGTGCACCGCGCCGGCCGCGAAGCCCGGCCGGCGTCGGTCGTCGACGTGCGCGACGGCCGCCGAGGCCCGGCCGCACCGCCGGCCACCCCGGCACGCGCCTCCGAGGCCGCCCGCACCGGCCGGCCCACGCCGGAGCCCGCAGCCGGCAGGCCCACGGCCGCCGAGCCCGCCGTCGAGCCGACCGTCGCCGAGCCCACCGCCGTCGAGCCCACCGTCGCCGAGCCGTCCGGTGAGGTCGCGCCCGAGCCGGTCGCGCCCGACGCCGACGGGACCGCTGCGGGCGAGCCCGCCGTCGCCGAGGGCGAGCCGGACGCGGCGGACCTCGACCTGGCCGCGGCGGTGCTCTCGGCCACGCCGGACCTCGTGCTGCTCTACGACGTGGCCGCCCAGCAGCTGGTGAGCATGGCCGGCAACGACGACGACGCGCGGGCGCTCATCGAGCGGCTGCGCCACGGGGGCCACCTGTCCGACGACGTCCACCCCGACGACGTCGCGACGCTGGCCGCGTGGCGCGACGCGCTGGGCAGCCTGGAGCCCGACGAGGTGCGCCACGTCGACGTGCGCCTGCGCCACCCGGACGGCTGGCGCTGGACCGAGGTGCGCGGCTCGGAGTTCCGCCGCGACGCCGACGACCGTGCGACCGAGGTCGTCCTCATCGTGCGCGACGTGCACGAGCGGGTCTCGGCCGCCCACCGCGTCGCGGCCAGCGAACGCGCGTTCCGCGAGCTGTTCGCGTCGAGCCCGGTCGGGCTCGCCGTGCTCGACGAGTCGGGCCGCTTCACCGACGTCAACGACGCGTTCTGCGGGCTGGTGGGCCGCCCGCGCGACGCCGTGCTGGCCACGGTGTTCGAGGCGCTGCTGCACCCGGAGGACCGTGCCGCGGCGGTGATCTCGCGCGCGCGGCGCGTCACGGAGGGCGCCACCACGTCCTCCGCCGAGCGACGGCTGACCAAGGCCGACGGGTCCACGATCTGGGTGCGGCTGCGCACGACCGACCTCGACACCGACGACGAGCCGCGCACGCTGGTCTCGCTCGAGGACGTCACCGCGGCGAAGGACACCGAGGCGCGACTGCGCCACGACGCCCTTCACGACGAGCTCACCGGCCTGCCCAACCGGCGGCTCATCACCGACCGCCTCGAGCTCGCGCTCACGCGCGCCCGCCGCGCCCGCAGCCGCGTCGCCGTGTTCTTCATCGACCTCGACGACCTCAAGCGGGTCAACGACACCCACCCCTGGCAGCACCGCGCCGGCGACCTGCTCATCACCTCCGTCGCGTCGCGCCTGCGCGAGACGCTGCGCGAGGCCGACACCCTCGGTCGCCTCGGCGGCGACGAGTTCGTGGCGGTCTGCGAGGACGTCGGCGACGACGACGCCATCCGCGAGATCGGCGACCGCCTGCTCGCCGCGGTGTGCCGGCCGCTGTCCATCGGCACGGAGACCGTCCCGGTCGGGGTGAGCGTCGGCGTCGCCGTGACCGACGACGACGACGAGGCCGCCGAGCACCTGCTGCGCCGGGCCGACGCCGCGATGTACATGGCCAAGGCGGCCGGTGGGTCACGCGTCTCCCGTGCGGACGCCGGGCCGATCGACGTGCCGCAGCACCTCGACCTCGTCGGGGCGCTCGCCCGTCGCGAGCTGCGGCTGCACTACCAGCCTGTGGTGTCCTTGGGCTCCGGCGCCGTGCTCGGGCTCTCGGCCGCGCTGCGCTGGGACGACCCCGACCGCGGCCTCGTGCCCGCGCACGAGCTGCGCTCCGCCCTGGGCGCCGGCGCGAGCGCCCTGCCCGTCGTCCACTGGGCCATCGACACCGCCGTCACCGACGTGCGCACCGTCGCGCCGACCCGGGCCGAGCACGTGTCGATCTGGCTGTCGGTCCCCGGGCGCGCGGCCCTGGCAGCGAGCACCCGCGACGCCATCGCCGCCGCCATCGCGGGCGCGGACGGCTCGCGCACCGCCGACACCGCACCCTCGCTGGTGCTCGACGTGCACGAGGTGGACGTCGCGTCCCTGACCCGCCGGCAGGCCCTGCACCGCCATCTCGACGACCTGCTCGAGGTAGGCCCGCTCGCCCTCGGCGTCGAGCACTTCACCGCCGACCTCGTCCCCGTCGGCATGCTCCAGCTGCTCTCCGCGGCGTCGGTCACCTTCGACCCGGACCTGCTCGGCTCGGCCGGCGAGAACCACGCCACCGAGGAGCTGGTCCGCGCCCTGGTGTCCGCGGCCTCCGCCCTCGGCGTCATCACGATCGCGGCGGACGTCGACTCCCCCGAGCAGCTGGCGCTGGCCCGGTCCCTGGGGATCCACGCGGCGTTCGGCGACATCGCCGGGCCGGCGGCCCCGATGGACACCTACGCGGACCTGCTGCACGGCGGCCGTTGCGAGCTGCCCGGCGCGGAGCCGGCACCGGCCCGCGACGTCGTCGACGACGTGGCCGCCGGGTCCGCCGCCCGGTCCGCCGCCGGGTCCGCCGCCCGGCCGGCGCCGGGGACCGAGCTGCGGCCCGGGCCGGACGAGGGCCCCAGCGACGAGGACATCTGGGCCGCCCTGTTCGACGTGCGGCGCACCAGCGCGCCGGACGAGCCCACCGCGCCCGCCGCGGGCGAGGAGCCGCACGACGAGCCGGTCGTCGCCCTCGAGCCCTACCCGGACATCCCGCCGGAGCCCCGGGCGCCGCACGACGCCGACGCTCCCCTGCCGCCCGCGCCGCCGCTGTGGCCCACCGCCGAGGCCGAGCCGGCACCGCTCGCCGAGGCCGGCTCCGCGCCGGCCGCCGAGGCGGTCGCGCTCTCCGAGCTGCCGCCCGTCGCGGACCTCGACGACGACGTCGCGCCCGGGACGCCCGACCAGCCCGAGGCACCCGAGGCGCCCGAGGCGGTCGAGCAGCAGGAGCAGCCCGGACCGGTCGACCGGGCGGGGCCGGTGCCGCTGCTCGAGATCGACCTGCGCGAGGGGTCCGTGCGCGTGGCGGGCACCGACGAGCCGGTGACCCCGCCCGCGGCCCCGGCGTCCGGCGGCCCCATCGGCGACTCCCTGGCGCGCGAGCTCGGGATCGACGTCGGCCCGGTCGACCGTCCGTCGATCGCCGACGACGTGGCCCGCGAGCTCGGCGTGTGGCTGCCCCCGCCGCGCTCGCTGGCCGAGCAGGTGGCCCGCGAGCTCGACATCGAGCTCCCCGACGACGAGTGACGACGGGCGCTCAGTCGTAGCCGAGCTCGTGCAGGCGGTCGTCGTCGATGCCGAAGTGGTGGGCGATCTCGTGCACCACGGTCACGTGCACCTCGTCGACCACGTCGTCCTCCGTGTCGCACAGCGCCAGGATGGGGAGCCGGTAGATCGAGATCCGGTCCGGGAGGGCGCCGGCGTACCAGCTCCCGCGCTCGGTGAGCGGGA
Organism: Frankiales bacterium; assembly: GCA_016125335.1. NCBI lineage: Bacteria > Bacillati > Actinomycetota > Actinomycetes > Frankiales > Frankiales bacterium. Next base: position 51,944 of record WGLY01000035.1, on the reverse strand, counting down.
TGCCCTCGTAGAGCCCGAGCAGGTCGCCGCCGGGCGAGTCGTCCTCCACGACGAACACCACGTTGTCGACGAGGCGGGCCAGCTCGTCGGGGATCTCGTCGAGGGCCTGCGCGACGAGGTCCTCGAACTGCTCCCGCGGGATGTCGAGCACGGTGGCATCCTGGCAGGAGCACCACCCGAGCAGCGGGCGGCGTCCGGCGCCGTTTTGTTGCCGGGGCCGGACGTCCCGTATGCTCTCCCGGTCCCCCGACGGGCGACGTCGGACAGGCCTGCACGACCGGCCCCCATCGTCTAGTGGCCCAGGACACCGCCCTTTCACGGCGGCAGCACGGGTTCGAATCCCGTTGGGGGTACGCACGACAGCACCACGCAAGGCCCCGTAGCGCAGTTGGTTAGCGCGCCGCCCTGTCACGGCGGAGGTCGCCGGTTCGAGCCCGGTCGGGGTCGCTCGCACGAAGGGGCGCCGCTCTCGCGGCGCCCCTTCGTCGTTGCCGGGCACCCGAGGGAGGTCGGTGCCCGGAGCCTGTGCCCGGCGGCTGAGCCGGGCGCCGGGTCATCCCGGGGACGCGTCGCGCAGCACGGCGTAGGCCTCGCGCACCTGCGGGGTCGGCTCGGCCCGCACCCACGTGCCCGCCGTGGCCGGCCAGGCCGGCGCCTCGCCGTGGCGGGCGAGCAGCGTCTGCGCGGCCTGACGGGCCGCGCCGTCGGCGACGTACTCGCCGGGCTCGGCGACGAGCACGGGACGGCCGAGCACCGCGGGTGCCACGGCGGCCACCGCCGCCGAGCGCGCCGCGCCGCCGATGAGGATCACGCGCTCCACCGGGACGTCCTGGGCCACCAGCGCGTCGACGGCGTCGGCGAGCCCGCAGAGCATCCCCTCCACCGCCGCCCGGGCCAGGTTCTCCGGCGTCCCGTTCGACACGGTGAGCCCGGCCAGGACCCCCGTGGCGTCCGGGCGGTTCGGCGTCCGCTCCCCGGCCAGGTACGGCAGCAGGGTGAGCCCGCCCGCGCCCGGCTCGGCCGCGAGCGCGAGGGCGTCGAAGGCCTCGGTGCCGGTCCCGGTCATCCGCCGGGCGACGTCGAGCACCTGGGCGGCGTTGAGCGTGCACACGAGCGGCAGGAACCGTCCAGTCGCGTCGGCGAAGCCGGCGACGAGCCCCGAGGCGTCGTGCGTGGCGACGTCCGACACCGCGAACGCCGTGCCTGAGGTGCCCAGGGACACCACGACGTCGCCGGGGCGGGCGTCGAGGCCGAGCGCAGCGGCCATGTTGTCGCCCGTGCCCGGGGCGAGCAGCGCGTCCGGCGCGGCACCCCAGTGCGGGGCGACCTGCCCGACCTCCTCCGTCGGCCCGGCGACCCGCGGGACCCCCAGGGTGCGGCCGAAGGCGCGCACCAGCAGGTCGTCCTGGTAGGCGCCCGACGTCGGCGACCAGTAGCCCGTGCCGCTGGCGTCGCCCCGGTCCGTGGTCAGCTCGTCGCCGCCGCGCAGCAGCCGGGTGAGCCAGTCGTGCGGCAGGCACACCGACGCCGCCCGCTCGGCTCCGTGCGCGTCGTGCTCGGCGACCCAGCGCAGCTTCGACACGGTGATCGCCGCGACCGGCACCGTGCCGGTGACGCGGGCCCACGTGTCGGCACCGAGCTCGGTCACGAGGTCGGCGGCGGCGCCGGCCGAGCGGGTGTCGTTCCACAGCAGCGCCGGGCGCACGACGGCGCCGAACTCGTCGAGCAGCACCATCCCGTGCTGCTGCCCGCCGACCGCGAGCGCGGCGACGTCCTCGAGGCCGCCGGCGTCGGCGAGCGCCGCGCGCAGCGCGTGCGCCCACGCGGCGGGGTCCACCTCGGTGCCGTCCGGGTGCGGCGCCCGGCCGGAGCGCACCAGCTCCCCCGTACGCGCGTCGCGGACGACCACCTTGCACGACTGGGTCGAGGAGTCGACCCCGGCGACGAGCAGGCGCGCCACGGTCAGGCCGTGCCGAGCAGGTGCTCGAGCGCGAGCTGGTCGAGCTGGGCGTAGTGGTAGCCGCGCTGCCCGGCGGCCTCGACGTCGAACGTCGCGTCGACGTCGGCAGCGAGGTCGTCGTAGGTCTCGCCCTCGGCGAGGGTGGCCACGCCGGTGCCGGGCACGCGCGAGGCCTCCAGTGCGTCCTGCACGCGCGGGTCGGCGCGGAAGGCCTTCGCCCGCTCGCGCAGCACGATGTAGGTGCGCATGTTCGCCGCGGCCGACGCCCACACGCCGGTGATGTCCTCGGTGCGCATCGGCTTGTAGTCGAAGTGCCGCGGGCCCTCGTAGCCGGCGCTCTCGAGGAGGTCGACGAGGAAGAACGCGTTGATGAGGTCGCCGTGGCCGAAGACGAGGTCCTGGTCGTACTTCGGGCCGTGCTGGCCGTTGAGGTCGATGTGGAAGAGCTTGCCGTGCCACAGCGCCTGCGCGATGCCGTGCATGAAGTTGAGCCCGGCCATCTGCTCGTGGCCCACCTCGGGGTTGAGGCCCACCATCTCCGAGTGCTCGAGCTCGTTGATGAACGCCAGCGCGTGGCCGATCGTCGGCAGCAGGATGTCGCCGCGCGGCTCGTTGGGCTTGGGCTCGATGGCGAACCGGATGCCGTAGCCCTTGTCGATCACGTACTGGCAGAGGAGGTCGAGGCCCTCCTTGTAGCGGGAGAGCGCGTCGCGCACGTTCTTGCCGGCGTCGATCTCGGCGCCCTCGCGCCCGCCCCAGAACACGTAGGTGTGCGCACCGAGCTCGGCCGCGAGGTCGAGGTTGCGCATGATCTTGCGGACGGCGAAGCGCCGGATGTCGCGGTCGTTGCTGGTGAACGCGCCGTCCTTGAACACCGGGTGGGTGAAGGTGTTGGTGGTCATCATCGGCACCTGCATGCCGGTCTCGGCGAGCGCGTCCTTGAACCGCGCGATGACCTTCGCGCGCTCGTCGGCGTCGGCGCCGAACGGGATCAGGTCGTCGTCGTGGAAGGTGACGCCGTAGGCGCCGAGCTCGGCGAGCCGGTGCACCGACTCGACCGGGTCGAGCCAGGGCCGGGTGGCGTCGCCGAACGGGTCGCGGGCCTGCCAGCCCACGGTCCAGAGCCCGAAGGTGAACTTGTCGGCGGGTGACGGTGCCGGAAACGCGGTCATGGCGGGCTCCTGGTCCTCGATGCACTACTATTCGTTCAGCGCCCAAACATACTCGCCGGGGGTGGCCGTGTCGACAGGCTCCGGAGCCGCTCCGCTGCGTCCCGCGGGGCCGCTGCGCGACGAGCGCCCCCGTCCCACCGACCAGGCCGACGTGCGCCGCCACAACGCCGCGCTGGTGCTCGGCTCCGTTGTGGCCGACGGCCCGCTCAGCCGCGCGCGCGTGGCCGCCCGCACAGGGCTCACCCGGGCCACGGTCGGCAGCATCGTCGACGGCCTGCTCGACGCCGGGCTCGTGAGCGAGCGCGGCACGCGCGCCCCGAGCGGCGTCGGGCGGCCCGGCACCGACCTCGTCCTCAACCCGGACGGCGGCGCGGGGATCGGCCTGGAGGTCAACGTCGACGGCCTGGCCGCCGTGGTGGTGGACCTGGCCGGCGGCGTGCGCCACCGGGTCGCCCGCAGCGGCGACCAGCGCGACCGCGCCCCGAGCGCCGTGCTGCGCTCGGCCGCCCGCCTGGTCGACGACGCCATGGCGGCCGCCTACGACGAGGGCCTGCCGGTGCGCGGCATCGGCGTCGCCGTGCCGGGCCTGGTGGACCTGGGGGAGCAGACCCTGCGCCTGGCGCCGAACCTGGGCTGGACCGACGTCGCGGTGGTCGAGCGGCTGCGCGGCTACGCCGTCACCGCCTGGCCCGGCGCGGTGATCCTCGACAACGAGGCCAACCTCGCGGCGCTCGGCGAGCTGTGGTCCGGCGGCCACGGCGACGCCGACAGCTTCGTGCTCGTCAACGGCGACGTCGGCGTCGGCGCCGGCGTCGTGCTCGACGGCCGGCTGCACCGGGGCACCCGCGGCTTCGGCGGCGAGCTCGGTCACCTCACCGTGGCCCCGGACGGGCCGGAGTGCCGCTGCGGGGCGCGCGGCTGCCTCGAGCAGGTGGCCGGCCTGGACTGGATCCTGCGCCGCGCCGGGGTCCGCGAGGAGCCGGTCATCGGCGAGGACGCCGTCGGCCCCCTGCTCGCTCGGCTCGAGCGCGGCGACGAGCGGGCGGTGACGGCGCTGCGCGAGGCGGCGGAGTCGCTCGGCGTCGGCGTGGCCGCCCTGGTGAACCTCTTCGACGTCGACACCGTGGTGCTCGGCGGCGTGTTCGCCCCGCTGTTCCCGTGGCTGGAGGACGGGGTCGCCGAGGTGGTCGCGCGCCGCGTGCTCTCGGCCCGGTGGGCCCCGGTGCGGCTGGCCGCCTCCCGCCTGGGCCGCGACGCCGCGGTCGTCGGGGCCGCCCAGGCCCCCCTGCGCGCCGTCCTCTCCGATCCGCTCGCCCTCGCCTGACCAGATGGGGATTTGGGGGTGGCCGACGTGGCTGGGCTAGGATCTGCGGGCCGCTGCGGCGGCGACGGCCAGGTAGCTCAGTTGGTACGAGCGTCCGACTGAAAATCGGAAGGTCGGCGGTTCGACCCCGCCCCTGGCCACCACATCACTGCAGGTCAGAGGCCTGATGAACGTCGAGAGGCCCGGGTCATCGACCCGGGCCTCTCACAATCTCTCACAAAGACATCTGCGGCGCCCCGTCGTCCCGACGCAGGATGCGGTCCAGGGTGTTCATAGCCGCGACCGCATCGTCGTGCCGCGTATGGGCGTAGATCCGCTGCGTGATGATGGGGTCGTGCCCATGGATGCTCGCCACGACGTGCACGGGAATCCCGGCGTTGAGCATCAGAGTCACGCTCGTGTGGCGGAGGTCGTGCAGACGAACGCGACGAAGGCCGGCCCCGCTCGCCAATCGGTGGAAGACGCTGGAGTAGGTCTCCGGCCGAGGTGGTCGCCCCGACGCGTCGGCACATACGAAGCCCAGGTCTTGGTAGTCCGTCCCCAGCCTCGCGCGATCGGCGGCCTGCTGGCGATTCGTCGCGACGAGGGCCTCCACCGCGAACGGGGCCAGCGGTACCAAGCGTCTCGATCGTGCGGACTTGGGCTCGCCCTCCACCACGCCGCCGCCATCTCGACCGAGCTGGACGCGCGACCTGCGCACGAGCACGTGCGGGAGGTCGCCGCTGAGCTGCACGTCGTCCCAGCGGATGCCCAGCACCTCTCCACGGCGAAGACCCGACAGGCTGAGCGCGTATGCGCCCGCCCACGGGTGATCGGCAACAGCGCGCAAGAACGTGGCCGCCTCCTCGGGCGTCCACGCCTGCATCTCCTGCGCCGGCTGCGGGAGCAGGTCCACCATCGCCGCAGGACTACGCACGACAAGGCCCTCGCGGACAGCCGCCTTGAAGACCTGGCGCAGCACACCGAGGGTGAGGTTCACCGTTCGGCTCGCGGCCGGACGCGGTTCGCTGCGCATGTCAGCGACCAGCGCGACGAGATCGGCCTTCGACACTTGATCGAGCCGCCGGTGCCCGAACTTGCGCAGGGCCCGATCCAGGGCGACCGAGTAGCCCTCGAGCGTCTTGGGCCGGACCGCATGCTTGCGCGACGTCAGCCACAGTTGCGCGTACTCGGCGAGGGTCATGTCCACTTTGCCGACATAGGCGCCGGTGCTGATTAGTACTCGCGTCGACGCGACGAAGTTGCGCGCCTCCTTCATCGTGTCGAACGTGCGCGTGAGCTGTCGACGGTGACCGTCGACGTCGATGCCGGCGTCGACGACGCACCGCCATCGGACCCTGCCATCGCGCAGCGTCACCTTGCGGACGGAGTCCTTGGCGGTCCGGCTCACGAGCTACTCCTGGTAGGCACTTCTGATGAGTCGACAGGCTTCAACACCACGGGCCCCAGGTCGTGCAGACGCTGCCAGTGGTCCCATTGCGGGCGTCTCTCCGCGCGCGCCCGACGGACCGGGAAGGTGCGAGTGCACTCGCCAGCGCCCCAGGCCGGCCATCACTGTTGTGGCCGGTCCCCCCTCAGCAGCCGGAGGAGCGGCGCACTTGGGATCTTGATGAGTTTCCCGATCCTCAGTACCTCCGTGGGCCAGTCACCGCGGCGCACGAGCTCGTAGGCCAATGATCGGCCGATGCCCAGCACGCGGGCGGCCTCCGGGACGTCAAGCAGCGCCGGCAACCCAGCCATTTCCTCGTGGTCCATCTTCATCCCGTCCGTTGGGTTCCACCGCCTGCTGCGATGGCGTCACCGGGAGGTGTGCAGAAGTGCGACGCGACACGACGGTCGACGCGATCGCGGATAGCGACGCCGAGAGACTGGACTCCAGCTCCCCAAGCGGTTGGCGGTGGCGTGCGACTGCAGTCGAGGAACGAGCTCGCGAGAGGCCCGACCGGCAAGGCGGCGCGGACGCCACTCAGCCATTTCACAGCCACCGTTGCGTACCGTTCGGCCATGTTCCGTGATTGGTGCAGCACGATCGGCGCGGGGCTGGCGTGGTAGCCCCACCCGGGGCGAGGCTGCGCTCGACCCTCGCCGCGACTCTCGTCGTCGCAACAGCCCTGACGATCGGGGCAATCGGCATGGTGTGGATCCTGCGTGCGTCGCTGAGCCAGACGGTCCGGGACTCGGCGCAGCAGCGTGCCAGTGACGTGGCGACGTCGGTGGCGGCGGAGGGAGCCGCCCGCGATGCGATCGTCGTCGGCAACCTCAGCGAACGCTCCGTCGTCCAGGTTCTCGACTCCCGAGGGAGCGTGTTGATCTCCAGTCCCGAGATAGACGGCGAGCCCGCACTGACCTCGGCCCGCCCGGCACCTGGAACTGTCGAAGTCTCCACCCAGAGCGTCCCGGTGGCCGACCAGGAGTTGTTCGTCGTCGTGTCGCGCGGAGTTCACACGCCAACCGGCGATGCGATCGTGGTCGTTGCGCAATCGCTTGGCACGGTGGTTGCCAGCGTCACCACGGTCGAACGCCTTCTTGCCTTCGGATTCCCCGTCGTCCTGCTGGTCGTGGCCGCGTCGGTGTACTTCGTCGTGGGCAAAACCCTCCGCCCAGTCGAGGAGATCCGTCGGCGGGTCGCTGCGATCGGCGCGACGGACCTTGACATGCGAGTCCCGGTGCCGGCTGCCGACGATGAGGTAGGTCGGCTCGCGCTCACAATGAACAGCATGCTGGATCGGTTGCAGGACTCCCAGGCCACGCAGCGACGGTTCGTCGCTGATGCCAGCCACGAGTTGCGCAGCCCCCTGGCGGCCATTCGAGCGACCGTCGAGGTGGGTCTGGAGCATCCCGGGTCGCAGCCATGGGCCGATACAGCCCCTGCGGTTCTGGCCGAGACCGATCGGCTCAGTACCCTGGTGGACGACCTGCTGCTGCTCGCGCGCTCGGACGAGATCGACAGCCGCCAGGATCATCATGATGTCGATCTCGACGACCTCATGATCATGGAGGCAGATCGCCTTGCGCGGCTGGGAGACATCGACGTCTCCGTCGACGTAGCGCCCGCGCGTGTATCCGGCGATCGTCAGCAGCTCGAACGCCTGGTGCGCAACCTGTGCGACAACGCCGCCCGCTACGCGACGTCATCGGTCGCTCTCTCGGTCGGAATCGAGGGCGCGTGGGCTGTCTTGGTCGTGCAGGACGACGGGCCGGGGGTACCGGTCGGGGACCGAGACCGCGTCTTTGACCGGTTCGTGCGCCTGGATCCGGCGCGGGACCGCCTCTCCGGTGGCGCAGGGCTGGGTCTGGCGATTGTCTTCGAGGTGGCGCACGCCCACGGCGGAACGGTAGCTGTGGAGGATTCGACCAGCGGCGCACGGTTCGTCGTCCGCCTCCCGGCTCAGGAAGCATGACGTCGTCGTGGTCGGTGCAGCCAACTGCAACGGTGCGGCCACCGCGGCCTACTGTCCCGACTACCCTCCGCTTTCTGAGAGCCTGTAGCCCACGCCGCGCACCGTCTCGATGGCCTGCCGGTCGAAGGGCGCGTCGATCTTGCGGCGCAGGTAGCCGATGTAGACCTCGACGACGTTGGAATCTCCCTCGTAGTTCTCGTCCCATACGGCAGCGAGGATTTCGCTCTTGGTGACGACGTCGCCCTTGCGTCGGAGAAGGAAGTGCAGGAGCCCGAACTCTCGGGGCGTCAACGCAATCTCTTGGTCTGCTCGAAGCACGTGGCGACGCGCCGGGTCCAGAGAGAGATCCCCGGCCTGCAGGACGACCGGTCGCTCAGGTGCACCACGACGTAGCAGCGCGCGCAGGCGCGCCACCAGCACAACGAAGGAGAACGGCTTCGTCAGGTAGTCATCGGCTCCCAGGTCGAACGCGTCCGCTTCGTCATGCTCGCCGTCCTTGGCCGTGAGCATGAGGACGGGCGTCCAGATCTCCTCGTCGCGGAGTCTCTGACAAATCCGGTAGCCGTTAAGCTTGGGCAGCATGATGTCTAGGACGATGACGTCGTAGCTGCCTTCACAGGCCATCCAGAGTCCCTGCTCGCCGTCCCTGGCCACCTCGACTTGGAAGCCCTCGGCCGCCAGACCGCGCTGCACGGCGTCGACGAGCCTGGGTTCGTCGTCGACCAGCAGGACCTTCACCTCACCACTGTCTCTCATCCCGCCTGAGACGACGCTGAGTTGCGGTATGCGGCTGCATCACTCGCTCGACGCTCACTCGTGCGCCTCGCGACGATCCCGTCCGCAGTGCCGGTTCTCGCCACGGACCCAGGAGTATCAAGGCCCCCGTGGCGGCCAGCACCGCGGCCAGGCCGACAAGGTAGAGCGGGCTGGCCGCCTCCCCGAGCTCGTGACCTGATCGTGCCTGAGGAGCGAGGGCGCCAGCGATGACCGCCGTGGCCATCGCCGCCCACCAGCCCCACCCTGAGATCAAGGCGGCAATCGGAACACCCACTCGCGACCGTGTAGCCGCAGCGGCAGTTGCCTCGTCGGCCTCGCGCCCGCGTACCAGTGCCGCGTGCCAGATCACCGCGAGCAGGACACCGCCGACGGCGTCGCTGGGGCGATGCCACCCCGCTGCCACAGTGCCTGCGGCGACGAGGCTCACCCAGGCGACGAGGGGCCCCCACCACCGGCGCGCGAGCTTCGGGCCCAACGTGGATGCCAGGGCGAGAGCGAACCCGGTGGCGATGGTGGCGTGCCCGCTCGGGAACGACCCGCCGGCAACGACCAGCCCCAGCGGCGAGGTGCCTGATGCGGTCGGCAGGAAGTGCTTGAGCAGCTCGGCGGACACGACGGCACCGACCACGGCGGTCGCCATGCGCAACGCGGGCCCAAGCCCTTGCCGTCGATACGTTCGCCCGCAGACCACGAGTAGACCCGCGGACAGGGTCAAGATCGTGATCGTCGACAAGGCAAGGCGCTCCATGACGATCAACCTGGTTCCGCTGTCCAACCGGCCGGCGAACGCCGAACGATCCACCGACGCGAGGCGGGGGACGAAGGTGATGAGCGCGTAGAGCACGACGAGAGCGACAGCCGAGATCGACACGGTCGCGCGTCGCGACATGGACGTCATGACCCCAGCCTGCGCACTGCTCCTGTGGTGACGCTGAGGATCCGCCGTCACGGGCGCCTCGCGTGCGTCGTGGCTGCGGGACTCCCGAACCATGACGGGGAATTGGGGCTTCTCATGCGCTCTCATGCCCACCACAGCCGCCGCAGGACAGCGTGTCTCCAGTCCTCGACACCCCCGTTCGCGGACCATCACCTCACCCCAGGAGTCGTCATGAAGCTCACCAAGAAGGGCGTCGCCGGAACTGTCGGCGCCGCCGCCCTGCTCGCCAGCGTGGGTCTCGGCCTGGGCTCCGTCGCCCAGGCCGCCCCGGCCACCTCGACGAAGCCGCCGGTCGCCGCGCCGGCCGTTGCCGCGGTCAGCTCGACTGCGGCGGACGCCGAGACCGCCGACTCGGCGAAGGACACCGACACACTCCAGCAGGGCGACCAGACGACCCCGGACACCGGTTCTTCCGCCGAGACCGCGGCCGGCACCGAGTCGACGACGGAGTCCGCCGCCGGCACCGAGACGGCGTCCGAGACCGGCCCGTCTGACGGGAACGACGGAGGCCACGCCGACGCCCCCGGCGTCGACATTAACCACGAGGGCGGCGCCAGCGAGAAGTAGGTCGCACCCGGACGGGACGCCGCTGTGAGGCGACGTCCCGTCCGGCATGTTCACACAGCCGTCGCGTTGCCGCGTCCTCACGTGTGCCCGGTTCCCGTCGAACCCAAGCACGGTGCTCCCGATCCTGGGGGAAACCTTCATCGCGAGCGACTGTCGTGCCGCGCAGCCTTCGCGCGCAGCTGCACGCTGCGAGTCGCGATCCGGTGTCCGCCGCACCCGGCGTCATCGTGGCTGGGGTCCTCGAGGCTCGTAGGCTGGACTCGTGGCCCGCATCCTGCTGATCGAGGACGACGACACGATCGGTGCCGCGCTCGAATCTGCCCTGGGCGCGAGCGGGTACCAGGTCCGTTGGCATCGCTCCGGCGGCAGCGGCCTGATCGAGGCCCGCGAAGCCGGGGCCGACCTGGTACTCCTCGATCTTGGACTGCCCGATCGCGATGGCATCGACGTGTGCCGCGAGCTCAGGAGCCGCCAGCCGACTGCGGTGATCGTGATCCTGACGGCACGCCAGGACGAGATGGACGTGATCTCCGGGTTGGACGCCGGCGCGGACGACTACCTCACGAAGCCGTTCAAGGTCAGCGAGGTGCTGGCCCGCATTCGTGCCCACTTGCGGCGGTCCAACACTGCGTTGTCTGTACCCGCTCAGCCCGCGGAACTCCGACTGGGCTCCCTGGTCATCGACGTCGCCTCGCGTCGGGTTCACGTGGCCCAGGTCGAGGTGGGGCTCCGTGCGCGTGAGCTTGACCTGCTGCTGCGACTCGCGACCGACGCGGGCGTCGCGGTGAGCCGCGAGACGCTGATGAGCGACGTGTGGGACGAGCACTGGTTCGGCTCGACCAAGACCCTCGACGTTCACATGGTCGCACTGCGGCGCAAGCTCTCCGACGCGGCAGCCCTCGCAGGTGCCGAAGCGATAGCCGCGCTCCCCGCAGTGACAACGCTGCGCGGGCACGGCTACCGCCTCGATCCTCCAACGGACACCTGAGGATCAGAGTCCTCGCAGCGCTTCCACCGCCGGGCGGCGCGACCGCTGAGCAGCCATGAGGGCCGCAGCACCGATGGCAAGAGCCGCCACGAGAACCGTCGTCGCCAGATACGGCCACGGCACCGACAGCTTCTCCGGCGGCGGGTCGAAGACACCGGTGAGCACGGTCACGAGCATCTGGGAGAGCAGCCATCCGCTCACCGCTCCCGCTGCGATCCCGCCGACAACCACGATCACCGCCTCGCTGAGAACGAGCCCCCGCAGCTGCCGCCCCGTCGCACCCAGCACGCTGGCGATCGCGAAGGTGCGACGGCGTTCGGCGAGCCCGAGCGCCAGGACGAGACCGCCGGCGGCTGCGGCCAGTACGAGCGCGAACCCGAGCTCGACGCGTGTGAGACCGGCGAGGTCGACCGAGGTCAGGCTGGACCCGATCGCCGAGCGGGTCGATCCGATGTCGGTCACATGTGCCGCAGCGCCGAGCTTGTCCTGAAGAGCTGTCGCGATTGCGGCGGTGTTCTGACCCCCGGTGTCGACGAGGAACGCTCCGACGGCGTTGCTTCCGGTGGCCTTGGCGATGTAGTCGGCGTTGGCGATGAAGAAGCTGTCGTGCGGTGCGGTCGGGAACTCCTTGGCGATGCCGGCATAGTGGAACGGCACGGTGATGAGCTTCTTGGTCTGCCCGTCCTGCAGGCGGAGCCGGATGAGGTCGCCCGGCGAGAGCTGGAAGTCCTTGACCGTTTCGTCGCTGACCAGAATCGCGTCGGGCTGCGCGGCGAGGCGACCGATGAGCTGCGCAGCTGTTCCGCCCTGGAAGTACGCGTCCTGCAGTGATGTCGCGGCACCGATCGTGGCCGGTCGGACGCCGTAGAGGTCTTGCAGGTCGGCACCGACGTAGGCGAAGCGGTGCTGCAGCGGTTCCACGCTGATCACACCCGGGACCGACGCGATGGCGGCCGCCCCGTCCGGCCCTACGTTGGAGCCTGGGGACTGGGTCACCGCGATGTCGGCGCCGTTGGTAAGCCGGGCGTCGACCTCCGCCTGCGCCTTGTAGGTGGCGTTGAAGGTGGCCGTCGAGGCGGCGAAGGAGACCGCGAGAGCCACCAGTACGACCGCGCGCGCCACGATGGTTCGCTGCCGGGAGAGCCCGGCGGCGGTCGTCGAGGACAGGTTGCCCGTCAGCGGCCGGATCGCGCGGGCGACGACCGGTCGACCTCGCCCCAGGACGACGTAGGCGATGCGCCAGGCCAGCAGGGCGACGCCGATCCACAGCAGAGCCGGGCCGAGGAAGGCCCAGTAGCTGACCGAGATCGTGGCGACCCCTTCCGGGGCGAGCACGAGGCTGTAGCCGGCCTGGCTGGTGATCGCGAACATCACGGCGGCGCCCGCGAGCATGATGATGTCGAGGCCGAAGCGCATCCAGCGAGGTGCCCGTTCCCGGTGCACCCGCGCCCGGGCACCCGTCACGGTGCTCTCGCGGAAGTCCCGCACCGTCGGGACCAGGACGGCGACCACGGCGATGAGGAGACCCACGACGAACGCGCCGACAGTCCAACTCAAGGCACTCGTGGTGGAGGCCCCGAATCCCGAGGCGCCGAAGGCAAACCGGCCGATCGCCGCGGCCACACCAAGCCCCACGATGCCACCGACCACGCCGACGAGCAGCGCCTCGACCGCCGCGAGGCGCACGACCTGGCGCACGCTCATTCCGCGGGCACGCAGCAACGCCTGCTCGCGTCGCCGGCGCACGGCTCCGGCACCCGCGATCGCGGCGGTCAGGATCCCGGCCAGGATCGCGCCGGGGAGTCCCAGGAAGAGGAACAGGACCTGGGAGTACAGGGAGTCCTTGCGCGCCCCGTCCAGTGATGCGGCGAGGTTATCGCCCACCAGTCCGGAACCCGCGAGCGTGGCCTCGAGGTTGTGCGCGGCCGCCGTCACCGCGATGTAGGCCTCGGCCGGGTCGGGCGGCAGGTCGTGGGTGTGTGCGACATGGACCTGAGTCGTCACGAGGTCCGGTCGCGTCGCGGACAGCGGGGCCATCGTCGACGCGAACGTGGACGCGGGCATGAGCATCACGTTGTCCGGTGGCGCGGCGGGCTGGGACTGCGGGGGGGCACCAACCTTCTGGAACAGGGAGTCCGCGTAGGGGAGATCGACCACGCCCGCGACCGTCACAGTCACCGAGGGGAGGCCGGCACGCGCGACCGTGACCTTGTCGCCAGGGGCCACGTGCAGGTTCGACGCCGTCTGCTGCGCGACCAGGACGCCGTCCGGGGACCCCGACAGCGTGCGGATCTCACCTGGAAACACGGTGCGGTAGTCCGCGGGGAGCCCGAGAACGACACCGACACCGGTGTTCTGCTGGGTGCCGCCCGTGGTGGCGGTGAAGCCGTCTGTCGTGGCGAACTGGACCGGGAGCGCCGCCGTCACTCCGTCGGCGCGACGGGTCGCGGCAAGGACAGCGGCCGGGTCTGTACCGCTGGCGGCCTGCACCTGCCAGTCGACGACGACGCCTGACGCTGCGCGGGCGGTCATGGTGGCCTTGGAGGCCGCGAGGAACGCCCCCAATGAGGCCAACAGGGCAACCGCGACCGCGATCCCGGACGCGGTCGCGATCAGGGCTCCGCGGCGTCGTCGCAGGAGTCCGCGCAGCCAGGTACCGGTCATCGGGTCACTCCTCGATCGTGCGGGGTGGACGAGTCGGTCGTGGACAGCACGCCGTCCCTGATCCGCCACTGCGTGGTCAGCCGGTCGGAGACCGCCGGGTCGTGGGTGCTGATCACCACGGCGGCGCCGAGCAGGTCGCCCGCCCCGAGCAGGACGTCGATCACGTGCACGCCGGTTGCTCGGTCGAGCTGACCGGTGGGTTCGTCGGCGAGGATGAGCACCGGGCGGGTGGCCATGGCTCGTGCGATGGCCACCCGCTGGGCCTGGCCGCCGGAGAGCTCGTCGGGGAGCTTGCTGGCGAGATCGTCGATCTCCAAGGTGTCCAGTGCGTCCATCGCCAGCTCGTGCGCGACCCGATCCGCTGTCCCAGCCAGGACGAGGGGAAGGGCGACGTTCTCGGCGACGTCGAGGGTGGGGATGAGGCTCGGCCCTTGGAAGACGACGCCGACGAGCCCGGGCCGACCGAGCGGGTCCTCCCCCAGCGCCGGCCAGGTCACCGAACCGGTGGTCGGTCGCTCGAGTCCGGCCATGAGGTGCAACAAGGTGGACTTCCCCGACCCCGAGGGGCCGGTGATGGTCAGCCTCGCCCCGGTAGCTACCTGGCAGGTCGCGCCGTGGATCGCGACGACCGCCGTCGACCCCGTTCCATAGGTCAGCGCGACATCATGCATCTCGATCAGCGTTCCGGGCGTGGCGGCGCGGCCCGGCGTCGCTGCGGTGACGGCCGAGGGAGCACTTGCTTGTGCGTTCATGAGACGACCTGTCCGTCGGAGAGGGTGACGACGCGGTCGGCGATCGCCACCACGTCGGGGCTGTGCGTGACCAGCAGGACGCCGCACCCGGCGTTGGCGCGGGTGCGCAGGAGCGCGAGGAGCCGCTGCTCGGTCTCGCCGTCGAGCTCGCCGGTCGGCTCGTCAGCGAGGAGCACCGTGGGGTCGTTGGCCAGCGCGACCGCCAGTCCGGCTCGGGCAGCCTCCCCACCCGAGAGCTGGGAGGGGTATGCCTCGGCCCGTGCACCCAACCCCACCCGGTCGATCACGACCGTGGGGTCGGGTGCTTCTCCGGTACTCAATCGTTGCGCCAGTGCGACGTTCTCACTGACGGTGAGGTGCTCGATGAGGTTGCCGACCTGGAACAGCACACCGACTGATCGTGCGCGCACAGCGGCCCGTTCGGCTTCGGAGCGGTGGCTGATCCGTTCCCCGTCGATCCACACCGTGCCACCGGCAGGTTCGTCCAACCCGGCGAGGCAGCCGAGCAGGGTGGATTTGCCCGAGCCGGACGGCCCGACGACGGCCACGATCTCACCGGACTGCACGGTCAACGAGACGCCGCGCAGAGCCAGGGTCTCCTCTTCGCCGGCGCGGAAGAACCGGTAGAGATCCCGTGCCTCCAACGCGGCATGCACTGTGCCGGTCACGGGGTCCACCGGAAGGAATCGCTGACCTTCGCCCACGGATCAACGTTGTCGGCGCTCTGCGGGCCGGACAGGCTCAAGGTCACGAGCTGGCCGTTTTTCCAGAAGAGGAAGGACTCGACGGCGTCGCGGACGACCTTGCCGGTGACTGGGTTGGCGGGCGAGTCAGCGAGGTAGGTGATGAGCACGCCTGACCCTCCGGCTCGGGTGAACGGCGCGACCTTGACCAGCTGGAACTTCGGCACGCTGGAGGCAAGCGCCGGCACCTGCGTCGCCGTCGCCGACGTGGCGGTCGGGGCGCTCGGCGCCGACGACTCCACCACAGTGATGGCGTTGAGCTTGTCGGTGAACGACGCCGAGGCCCCGCCTGATGTGCGCGCCCAGCCCTCCGGAACCTCGACGGTGTAGTGCCCACTCACACCTTGGTAGGTCACGTAAGCCTGGTTGTCGGGGATGTCGCCGGGCGGGTTGCTCTCCGTCACCGCGGGGGAGGGCGCGGCTGAGGTGGGAGGCGCTGATGACGTGCTCCCCGACGTGGTCGGTGCGGGACTTGTCGCGGATCCCGACGGAGTGCTCGTCACCGCTACGGGTGCGGGCGCTGTCGTCCCGCAGGCGGCCAGCGTCAGGCCCAGCACTCCTAACGCGATCGTGGTGCCAACGCGAGGTCGGGCCATGGAGTCCTCCGAGGTTGTGAGGGTGTGCGTCTGTCACGCTAGGGACGTGCTGGCTAACGCTCGGATCGCGCATGGCAAGCGGACGGTTAACGCTGCGTCGCCGTTCAGGGAGCCTGCATGAGACGACGCATCGTGCGGGTTGCACTGGCCAGCGCGGTCCTTGCGGTTGCCCTGTTCGCACTGCCGCTGGGCATCGCCGTCCAACGCATCTACCTCGGTGACGCGCAGGTCGCCCTCGAGCGCACGGCGCTAAGAACGGCGATCGGCATCGGCCCGGACTTCGCCGGTCGCGACCCGGCCGAATTGCCCGATCCAGGTGCCGGGGAGCAGCTCGGCCTCTACGACCCGCGTGGGCTGCGCATCAGCGGCTCCGGACCGGATCGAGCCGACCCTGCTACGGCGACGGCGCTCGGCGGTGGTGTGGGCCAGGACTTGTCCGGCGGCTGGATCATCGTTTCGGTGCCGGTGTCATCAGCCGAGCAGGTCGTCGGCGCAGTCCGCACCGCGGCGCCGATCGCCGAGGTATGGCGGCGCACCGCGCTCACCTGGGCTGCGATGGTCCTTGCCGCGGCGCTGGCGATCGGCATCGCGATCCTCGCCGCACGGGTGCTGGCCCGACGGGTGAACCGTCCCCTGGAGGAGTTCGCGTTGACCGCTCACCGGCTCGGTGACGGCGACTTCGATGTTCGAACCACACCCACCGGCATGCCGGAGATCGACGACGCCGGCAACTCGCTCAACGCCACAGCGGAGCGGATCGGTGACCTCGTGCGCCGCGAGCAGCAGATCGCCGCCAACGCCTCGCACCAGCTGCGAACCCCGCTCAGTGGACTTCGCGCCTCGCTGGAATCCGCGCTGTCCGACCCTTCCGCCGATCTGACCACGGCAGCTCGGACTGCCATCAGGGCTGCGGACCAGTTGGAGCTGACGATCGCGGAACTCATCGATCTGACACGTGGAAACAGCCCCCCCAACGTGGCTGTCGAGGTGACGGCCGTGCTTGACGCCGCCGTCTTGCGCTGGGGTCCACCGCTCGCTGCCGCTGGTCGTCCATTGCGCCTCCGGTTGACGGAAGGCTGTCCACCCGTTCGGTTCACCGAATCGGCGCTGCGCCAGATCCTCGACGTCCTCCTCGACAATGCGCTTCGACATGGTGCGGGAGCCGTGACTATGACAGCCCGTCCTGTAGGCGGGGCCATCGCCATCGACGTCCGTGACGACGGACACGGCATCCCCTTCGATCTGGACGTCTTTGCCCGCGGCGTCTCCCACGGCGGCGGCAGCGGCATTGGGCTAGCACTGGCGCGCGGTCTCGCCGAAGACGGTGGTGGCCGACTTCGGCTCAGCCAACGGGAGCCCACCACTCAGTTCACCCTTCTGCTGCCCCCTGTCGATCAGTAGAGCAACAAGAATGGGTCTTCGCTAGATCGTCGACGAGCGCATCGACACGGCCGTCGACAGCCCGAACCACCGTGACATCGCGTAGCTGCCACCACTGCGGTCTTGCCAACGTTGAAATCCTGAGAATGCGCTGCAGTTGAAACTGTGACGCATCGCGCGCAGTCGCGAAACAGCGATCATGCGCGACCGTCAACACCTGGGGGCCTTGTTGACCACGTCCATGTCAGGAGCCCCCATGAGCGAGCCGGCGCCGCCGGTCGTGCTCATCGACATCAGCGACGCACCCTGGCCTCGGAGCTCGCCGCCGGTTGACCCTGTTCGCGCTCATCGTCGCGACGCCACGGGAACCTCGTATCCACGAAACCTCGATCGACGTCGTCGTGACGGACAGCCGGCGCACCGACCCAAGGCGAAGCAACACCATCGGCGGAAGAGTTCCGTTGCTCGCCGTTCGGTTTGACGGCAGTCCACCAAAGCGCATCGACCCGCTGTGCGGCGGAGTGGACCAAGTGGTCACCATGACCGCAGCGGCCGATGAGATCGTTGAGGTGGTGATGGCCCTGTTGCGTAGACGGGGCCGAGCGTGAGGCCGCCCTAGTCTCCGGGTCATGGACCGGTGCTCAGCAGCCGATCAGGCGCGCTCCTGGACCGGGCCACGCCTCACCTGCGGATGGCCTCGCCACGAACAACACAGAGCACATCCATCCAGGGATACGACCTTTGCGGGACGGCTTGAGCTCCGTGCGGGCTGATCGGGCCGGGACCGCCGGTCCTCGCGCGTCGCCCATGCGTGCGAGCTACCGCTGGAGCGGTGGGGCTCGTGGCTGCTTGGCTCTCCGAACTCACCAACGGGGACGCCGCCGCGTAGCGGCACTGGCGGTCCAGGCCATCGCGAGCAAAGCGAGCCCGAGTACGCCGATCCGGGCGCGCAGCGGCACGCCGCCCGTGGGCTTGTCGTCGAAGTCGAGGAGTGCGGCGCAGACGGCGAGAACCCCCGGGACTGCGAGCATCCACACCGTCCACGCCGGGACGCCGCCCCTCGTTGCACCGCTCGTGCGCATCCTCGAGGTCCTTCCCGTATCGGATCGTGATCGCCGGCTCCAAGCGTCGCACGGATTCGGACGGGCTCGAGCGCGCGATCTGCCACGACCGGGACGCACACACGAGGTTGGATCGGTTTCTCAGTGCCCTCATAAGTACGAGTCACTGGGTCCTCAGGTAGGCGCTGCGGTGGAATCCTAGAATCACCGCACTGTCTGCCGGGCGGGACACGTCCGGGCACGCTTCCCTCGTCGTCTCCGGGTGCTGGCGTTCGTGGACGACTCTCCGGGAGGGGACTGTGGTGGACGCCAGCTGGTATCTGGACGTGAACGACTTCGCGGTGCGCACTCCGTGGCTGCACGGGGTCCTCACCGTCTACGCCGTCTACGGGGTAGCCGTCTTCGCGGTCCTGGTCGCCATTGGGTGGTGGCTCGCACGGTCGCAGGACGACCCGGCTCGTGGTGTCGCAGCGGCGCTGTGGGCCGGAGCCGGCACCGTGGTCGCGGTCGGTATCAACCAGCTCATCGGTGGGGTCGTGGCCCGGCCTCGGCCCTATCTCACCCTGCACGGCGTCGAGGTTCTGGTCGTGAAGAGCAGCGACTACTCGTTCCCGTCCGATCACGCCGTCACCGCAGGCGCCGCGGCAGCGGGGCTGTGGATCATCGGCCGGTACGCGGGGCCGCGGACTCGCGGCCTGGCGGTCACAGGAACGGTGCTGGCCGTGCTGCTGGCATTCGCTCGGGTCTACGTGGGCGCCCACTACCCCGGCGACGTCGTCGCCGGACTTCTCGTCGGTGCGATGATCTCCGTTCTCGGGTGGCTTGCCGTCGGACGACTGCTCACCGCACTGGTGACTCGCTTGGCCGGCTACCGGTCCTTCCGCCCCCTGGTCGTCGCGCACCCCTCCCCCAACGCATGACGCGCCGACACCCGCCGGCCAACCGGTCAAGAGGCGCCTTCGCGAATTGCGAATCGTCGCCCGCCCTGCCCCAACTCAAGGGTCAACCACAGGACTGCCGATGACGCCTGAGCGCGACCGGGTGCCCTATGCGTTCACCCACGACGACACCGCCCCCATTCCGGTCGTGTGCGGCCCCGTCACCACGCCGCGGCACCCGCGCAGCAAGGTCCCGGAGATCACCGCGTTCTTCTGGATCATCAAGATCCTCACCACCGGGATGGGTGAGACGGCATCCGACTTCCTGGTCCACGCCATCGGCCCGCTGATATCCCTGCCGCTGGGGTTCGCCGGGTTCGCAGTCTCGTTCGTCATTCAGATGCGTTCACGGACCTACGTCGCGTGGAAGTACTGGCTCGCGGTCGCGATGGTGAGCGTCTTCGGCACGATGGCAGCGGACGTCCTCCACGTAGGGATCGGGATCCCCTACCTCGTGTCGACCACCGCGTTCACTGTTGCGCTTGCGGTCATCCTCTGGCAGTGGCGGTCCCACGAGGGCACCCTGTCGATTCACAGCATCCACACCAAGCCCCGCGAGCTGTTCTACTGGGGCACGGTCCTGGCCAGCTTCGCGCTAGGCACCGCCGCAGGGGACATGACGGCCGTCACCTTCGGCTGGGGCTACCTCACTTCCGGGATCGTGTTCTCGGTGCTGTTCGCGATCCCGCTGGTCGCTCAATCCCGTTTCGGCGCCGCGGAGATCACGACGTTCTGGACCGCCTACATCATCACCCGGCCGCTGGGCGCGTCCTACGCGGACTGGCTGGCGCTGCCACCCTCGCGTGGCGGCATCGGCCTCGGCACCGGTCTCGTCACCGTGCTGTGGAGCCTGGCGATCGCCGCCCTCGTCACCTACCTCGCCCTCACCCGCCGCGACGTCGAGACCGACCAGCGCCCAAGGTGATCAGCGGAGCACGCCCCGGGAACCGCTCCCGCTCACCCGTCCGATGCAGCCGCCCCGGTGACCGACACCAGCCCCGGCAACTACGCATCCAACCGTAGCTGCTCCGCGGCCACTTCACCCATCACCACGACAGTCGACCCGTCCACCGGCACCGAGACACTCACGATGTCCTCGAACACCGGCAGATCCCACAGGCGTGAACGAGCGAGCTCGCAGACCGACACCACCTGATCAACAGGAACTCGAGTCAGCTCCGCCCACGAGCTGCATCCCATCGCCGCACTCATGACGCACCCGCTGTCCCTCAGCGAGTCCGCCCCAACACCCGAGATCGGATACACGTCTGGCTCCACGGAGCTTTCGTCGGTGGCTGACTCGATCTCGGCCGTCTCGCGAGCACACCTCCCTAGGTGAACTCGTGGTTCGAGCAGGGATCGGCAGCACCGTCAGTGGTGCGGACGTGATGTCGATAGCGCGCCTGTCGGCGGGCGCGGGCTACCAGTACCTGGTTCGTCATACGGCGTGCGGCGACGTGCCGCGTGATCCAGCCAAGCCGTTGACGGCGTACTACGCGGAGTCCGGCTACCCGCCGGGCACCTGGTGGGGCGCCGGCCTCGAGGGCCTGGGCGACGAAGAGCACCGCGTGCTGGCGGGGTCTGTCGTCACTGAGGACGCGATGGCCCGCCTGTTCGGCGCCGGCCACGATCCGGCGACGGACACCCCGCTCGGCCGCCCCTACCCCGTGTTCCGCAGCTCGAGCCAGCGGATCGCCGACGCCGTCGCCGCCCTGCCCGCGGACCTGGAGGACGGACAGCGGGCCGCCGCGGTCGACGCCGTCCGCCGTTCGGAGTCCGGACGGCGGACGCGGGGTGCGGTAGCGGGGTTCGACCTGACCTTCTCCGCCCGCAAGTCCGCCTCCGTCCTGTGGGGCCTCTCGGACGCCGCGACCCAGGCGGTCGTCCTCGAGGCGCACCGGGCGGCGGTCCGCGACACCCTCGCCCTGATCGAAGACCGGGCGATCTTCACCCGAGTCGGTGCCCGGTCCTGCGCACAGGTCCCCACGAAGGGGATGGTCGCGGCGGTGTTCGACCACTGGGACACCCGCCTCGGCGACCCCGACCTGCACTCCCACGTCGTGATCGCCAACAAGGTCCAGGGCCTGGACGGGCAGTGGCGGTCGCTGGACTCCCGCGCCCTGCACCACGCCGCGGTCGCGTTCTCCGAGGTCTACGACAACCTCCTCGCCGACCGCCTCGAAACGGTGCTCCCGGTGCGTTGGTCGCTGCGGGACCGCGGACCACGACGCTCGCCCGGGTTCGAGATCGACGGCGTCCCCGACTGGGTCTTGAAGGAGTTCTCCCTGAGGACCCGCGGGATCGACGCCGGCATGACTGGCGCTGTCGCGGAGTTCCGCGCCCGGAACGGGCGCGCACCCTCACCGGTGGAGACCACCCGGCTGCGACAGAAGCTCACCCTCGCCACCCGACCGGCCAAGACCGTTCACGCGCTGGCCGAGCTGGTCGCCTGGTGGCGGGTGCGCGCCGCGGCCCTGATCGCCGACCTGCCCGAGCACGTGACCGGACCGCTCCTGCCGATCCTGGCCCGGCTCGGCGAGGCCGGCGAGCACCGCAACCTCACCCGCCGACGCCAGGCCGAGCGGATGCTCGAGGGAGTGTCGGAGACCGACCGGCTCCGGCTCTGGTCCGCCGAGGTGCCGCCGCCGCGGGGCATCTACGCCGGGGACATCCACCCACGCATCCCCTTCGGCGGGGAACCAGCCATGACCGGCGCCGACGCCGTCCGCCTGCTCAACAAGTACGAGATCAAACCCGGCCTCCGCAGGACCGAACCCCACCGGTCCGCCCGCGCCTGGGCCGACGCCGAGATCCCCGACCCGGTGATCGCCGACCTCGCCGCGACCACCCTGACCGCCGTCCTGGACCGGCGCTCGACCTGGACCCGGTGGAACCTGCTCGCCGAAGCCGCCCGCGCCACCCGCCCGATCCGCTGCGCCACCACCACCGACCGGCACGCCCTGCACGACCGCATCGTGGCCGCCGCGCTCGACCAGTGCATCAGCCTCGAGACGCCGGAGGTGTTCACCGTCCCCGCCGCCTTCCTCACCCCCGACGGCGTGTCCGTGTTCACCCGCCCCGGCCAGGACCTCTACACCCACCCTGCCATCCTCGACGCCGAAGCCCGCCTCCTCGCCGCCCTCGACGACCTCACCGCCCCCTCCATCGCGCCGTCCGCCGTCTCGCTCGTCGGCTCGTCCGTCGGCTCGGACCCGTCCGTCGGCCAGTCCGCCGCCTCGTCGTCGCCCGTGGAACCGTCCGTCATCTCGTCCGCCGCGATCGGCCCTCCGCCGCGGCACGCGGGCGACAGCTCCGGAGTCAAGCTGGCAGCGGACCAGGCGAACGCCGTCGTCGCGATCGCGACGTCCGGGCGCCGCGTCGACGTCCTGGTCGGCCCAGCCGGCACCGGCAAGACCACCACCCTCGCCGCGTTGCGCAGTACGTGGGAGGCGCAGTTCGGGCGTGGGTCGGTCGTCGGGCTCGCTCCCTCCGCGACGGCCGCAGCCGAGCTGTCCGCGAGACTCGGGATCGGGTGCGAGAACACCGCGAAATGGCTGCACGAGACCACCGGCCCCGGCGGACAGGAACGCCAACGCCACCTCGACCACCTCCGCGACTCCGAACTGGCCTGCCGACGGACCGGGGACACCAGCGCCGCCAACCGCGTCGCCCGCGGCATCGCCGAGGTCCGGCGCACCGCTTCGGCCTGGACACTGGAACCCGGGCAGCTCCTCATCGTCGACGAGGCCTCCCTGGCCGGAACCCTCACCCTCGACGACCTCACCACCCAGGCCACCGCCGCCGCGGCGAAGGTGCTGCTCGTCGGGGACCACCACCAGCTGTCCGCCGTCGACGCCGGCGGCGCGTTCGGCCTCCTCGCCGCCACAGCGCAGGCCCGCGAGCTCACCTCGCTGTGGCGGTTCACCCACCGCTGGGAGGCCCACGCCACCCGACGCCTGCGCCACGGCGACCCATCCGTCCTCGACGTCTACGAGTCGCAGCGGCGCATCACAGCGGGCACGAGCGACGAGGTCCTCGACGCCGCCTACGACGCCTGGACCCACGACCAGGCGGCGGACGCGTCGACCCTGCTGCTCGCGGCGGACACCGACACCGTCAGCCAGCTGAACGAACGCGCCCACCAGGACCGGCTCGCGGCCGGATGCGTCGACCCCACCACCGAGGTCCCGGCTGCCGACGGCGTCTCGGTCGGAGTAGGCGACGTCGTGCTCACCCGCCGCAACGACCGACGCCTGCTGACCACCGGGGGGCAGCACGTCCGCAACGGCGACAGGTGGACCATCACCGCCACCCACCCCGACGGCGCCGTCACCGCCGTCCGCGACGAGACGGGTCGCGAGGTCGGGAGAGGCGAGGAGCGGGTCCTGCTGCCGGCGACGTATGTCCGCGACCATCTCGAGCTCGGCTACGCCACCACCATCCACCGCGCTCAAGGCGTCACCGTCGACCACGCCCACGTCCTGGTAACCCCCGGCATGAGCCGCGAAGCCCTCTACGTCGCGATGACCCGCGGCAGCGACTCAAACCGGCTCTACGTCCCCCTCGACACCCCCGACCACGGTCACGACGAGATCCCCGACCCCGGACGACCCGACCCCACCGCCCTGGACGTCCTGGCCGGGATCATCGCTCACAGGGACCGCGAACGCTCCGCCACCGAGACCCTCCGCGACAACCAGAACGCCACCACCAAGCCGTCGCGGCTGCTGCCCATCCGCGACTCCCTGCAAGCCGGCACCCCCTGGGCCGTCGACACCCCCGACCTCCTCCAGAACCCTGCCTCCACACCGGAGATCGACGTGGAGGTCGACGCGGCCATCATCGAGATCGACGCCCTCCTCCACCCCGGCCGGCCCGAGCCGAAGGCGAAACGCGACACCAGCCCCCTGCGGCGCATGTACCTCCAGAGCCTCGAGATGGACCCCCACGAGCTCGAACGCGCCCTCATCGGCGACTCGCCCACGCCGGACGCAGACGACGACTACTACCTCCGCATCTGACGGCGTCTCGTCCACAGGCAACGGCTGCCACGGGTCGACAGACCGCGCCGCAACATGCGACCCCTACGGATTCGATGGAGTCTCAAGCGGTCCTGTTCGGACACACATCGGCGGACTTTTCGAAGATTGGTCGTGTTTAGTGGATCTGCCTAAAGCTCGGCGCGGTGCCACTGCCCGCGGCCGAGTCGAGCGTGCCGGGTCGCGACCGTCGGGAGCCGGCCCAGGGATACAGCAGGGTCCGAGGGCGAGGCGACCGACCTCTCACGATTTCTCACAAAAGACCCGGCAGACACCCGCAGGCACGAACACGGAGCATCACATGAACCGACTCTGACCTGCAACGATGCTCCAAAGCGTCATCAGCAAACACCGGTTGATGGCTCTGAAAATCGGAAGGTCGGCGGTTCGACCCCGCCCCTGGCCACCTCCGGCACCACCCCTCCAGCACTGCGAAGGCCCGGGCGCGCGCCCGGGCCTTCGTGCTGAGCCCGGTCGTGGGAGGGTGCCGCTCGTGCGGGCAGTGGTGTGGGAGTCCTACGGCGCGACGCCGACGGTGCGCGAGGTGCCCGAGCCGGAGTGCCCGGAGGACGCCGTCGTCGTGGAGGTCGCGGCCACCGGCGTGTGCCGGTCCGACTGGCACGCCTGGCAGGGCCACGACCCCGTGCCGTCGCTGCCCTGGGTGCCGGGGCACGAGCTCGCCGGCACGGTCGTCGCGGCGGGCGCCGGCGTGCGGCGCTGGCGCGGGGGCGAACGGGTCACCACGCCGTTCGCCTGCGGGTGCGGCCGGTGCCCGGTGTGCGCCGCCGGCGACGCCCAGGTGTGCGCGCAGCAGACCCAGCCCGGCTTCACCCACTGGGGCTCGTTCGCCGAGCGGGTGGTGGTCCGCGCCGCCGACACCAACCTCGTGGCCCTGCCCGACGACGTGTCCTTCGTCGACGCCGCCCCGCTCGGCTGCCGGTTCGCCACGGCCTACCGCGCCGTCGCCCACCAGGGCCGCGTCGCCGACGGCGAGTGGCTCGCGGTGCACGGCTGCGGCGGCGTGGGCCTGTCCGCGGTGATGACCGGGGTCGCGCGCGGGGCGCGCGTGGTCGCCGTCGACGTCTCCCCCGCGGCCCTGGACGCGGCCCGGTCGCTCGGCGCGGAGGCGGTCGTGCAGGTCGACCCGTCGTGGACGCCGCAGCAGGTCGGCGATGCCGTCCGCGACGCGACCCACGGGGGCGCGCACGTGTCGGTCGACGCGCTGGGCGGCACCGCCGCGATGTCGGCGTCGGTCGCGTCCCTGCGCCGCCGGGGCCGCCACGTGCAGGTGGGGCTCATGCTCGGCGCCGACTCCGTGGCCCCCGCGCCGATGGGCCGCGTGATCGCCGAGGAGCTCGTCCTGGTCGGCAGCCACGGCATGGCCGCCCGCGACTACCCGGCGATGCTCGACCTCGTCGCCTCCGGCGCGCTCGACGTCCACCGCCTGGTGGGCCGCGTCGTCGCGCTGGACGACGCGCCGGCCGCGCTCGTCGCGATGGGCGGGCCGCCGGTGGGCGCCGGCATCACCGTGGTCGACCTCTCGCTCTGACGGTGCGGGGCCGCAGGTCGGCCACGCGGGCGGCCAGCGCCTCGGCGTCGTGCGGCGCGCGGCCGCGGCTGTCGTTGTCGAAGTACACGACGACGTCGTGCCCCGCGGCCGCCAGCTCGCGGCACCGCTCGGCCCAGCGGTCGAGGCTGCGCGAGGCGTAGCCGCTGGCGTAGAGCTCGGTGTGCCCGTGCAGGCGTACGTAGGCCAGCGGGCTCGTCGCGACGTCGATGAGCGGCCAGCGCGGCGAGTCGGACACGACGCAGGCGACGCCGTGCTCGCGCAGCAGGTCCGGGAAGCGGTCGTCGGCGAAGGACGGGTGCCGGGCCTCGACGGCGTGGCGCAGCGAGCGCTCGCCGTGCCGCTCGTGGTCGCTGCGCTCCGGCGGCAGCGAGGCCCGCTCGCCCAGCCGGGCGGCCTGCGCGCTGGTCGCGGGCAGCAGCGTGAGGAAGTCCCGCAGGAGGCCGGCGTCGAAGGGCATCGACGCCGGCAGCTGCCACAGGAAGGGGCCCAGCTTGCCCGCGAGGCCCAGCACCCCGGAGGCGAAGAACGTGGCGAGCGGCAGCTCGACGTCGTGCAGCCGCCGCAGGTGGGTGATGTACCGGCTGCCCTTCACCGCGAAGGTGAAGCCGGCCGGGGTCTCCTCGTGCCAGCGGGCGAAGCTGCTCGGCAGCTGCAGGGAGTAGAAGGTGCCGTTGAGCTCCACCGAGTCCAGCCGAGCGGCGAGGAACGGCAGGCGCCGCGCGGCCGCGAGCCCGGCCGGGTAGTAGTCGCCGCGCCAGCCGTCGTACTGCCAGCCCGACGTCCCCACCCGCACCGAGCCCTGAGGGCCGCCCGGGGACCCCGCTCGCCGTGCCGTCATCCGTCCGGTCACCTCGCCGACGCCGGTCCTCCCGGCTCCCGAGCCTGCCCCGGGCCGGCGCCGAGGGGCGGGCGGCGCCGTCGGCGTCCGCGCTGCGGTGCCGGCTCAGCCGGCGGGGCCGAGCAGGGTCGAGTCGACCTCGACGCCGGCCTCGCCCGCGGCGACGGAGGCCACGAGCGCGTCGCCGGCGGCCTCGAGGTCGCGAACCCCCATCGGGGCCAGGCCGTCGAGGATGAACAGCACCGACGTCGTGCCGGCGGTGAGGCGGGTGCGCACGCACTGGCGCCAGTTCCAGCGCCGGCACGTCACCCCGGCGTCGTCGCGCCAGACCACCTCGCCCGGCTCCGGCGCGGTGACGACGGGCTCGCCGTCCGCGACGGTGTCGAAGGGCTCGTCCCCCGTGGCGCGCACCAGCCCGGGCGGGCCGACGTACCGGTCGAGGTCCTCGCCGCCGACGGGCAGCAGGTGCTCGACGGACACCGCGTTGTACAGGTCGGTGAGCCGGTCGACCCGCGGCAGGCCGGCGTCGACCCGCCGCAGCAGCGCCTCGACGCTGCTGCGCGCCTGCCGCGGTCGCACGCCGAAGGACGCGAACGCCTCGCGCCAGGCCGCGATCTCCGGCAGCGTCTCGGGCGCCGACCCCGCGAGCCGCTCGCGCGCGGCCTGCTCGGCCCGGTGCAGGGCAGCGTCGCTGACGGCGTCCGTGGGCCCGCCGCGCACCCCGCGCACCACGAGGAGCAGCGCCAGGTAGTCCGGGCGCAGCGCATGGACGTCCGCCGCCACGGCGGCGTCCAGCAGCGACGGGGGCTCGGGCTCGGGCACGCGACCTCCTCGACGGCGGCGCCGCCTGCCGAGCACCCTACGGACGCCGCACCGCCGGCGCCCGCGGCGTGGGGTCGACGAACACGTGGCGCACGTCGGGGAAGCGCTCCTGAACCCGGTCGTCGACGTCGTCGGCCAGCCGGGCCACCCGCTCTCCCGGCACGTCCGCACCGACCGTCACCCGCGCGGCGAGCAGCACGTTGCCGGGGCCGAGCTGAAGGCTCATGAGCTCGACGACGCCGACCACCCCCGGAGTCCCCACGATCTCGCGCTCGATGGCGGCGAGGTCGTCGGCCGGCAGCGACCGCCCGATGAGCCCCTCCTGGTTCTGCCGCCCCAGCACCACCGCGACCACGGCCAGCAGCACGCCGATGGCCAGCGACGCCACGGCGTCGAAGACCGTGGTGCCCAGCCAGCGGTCGAGCAGCAGACCGGACGCCGCGAGCACCACGCCGACGACGGCGGCGCCGTCCTCGAAGGCCACGGCCCGCACGGTCGGCTCGAGCTCGTCGAGCTCGGGCAGCTCCTCGCCGTCGCGCTGCGACCGGATCTGCCACAGCGCGCGCACCAGCGAGGCGCCCTCCAGCACCAGCGCCACGGCCAGCACCCCGAGGGCGACGCCGATGTCGCGCTCGGGGGTCGGCGACACCAGCCCCCGGACGCCCTGGAGCACCGAGAACCCCGCGCCCAGCACGAAGATCGACACCGCGGCCAGCAGCGACCAGAAGTAGCGCTCCATGCCGTAGCCGAAGGGGTGCTCACCGTCGGCGGGCTTGCCGCTACGGCGCAGGGCGGCGAGCAGGAACACCTCGTTGAGGGTGTCGGCCATCGAGTGCGCGGCCTCGGACAGCATGGCCGCCGAGCCGCTCAGCAGGCCGGCCACGAGCTTGGCCACGGCGATGAGCAGGTTGGCCGAGCCGGCGACGAGGACGGTGGCGAAGGACTCCCGGTGCTCCCGGGCGCGGGGTGCGGGCACGGCCGACGCCGTACCCGGTCGACGCTGCCGCGAACGTGTCCCGCACCACCGCTCGCCCAGGCCCGCCGGACGGCGGACCGGAACGCGGGCACCGGCCCGAATCTGCGCCGGCGGCCGTTTCGCCCCGGGGCGCACGGGTAGCGCGCGCGACGTCCATCCGCACGCGAGACAGGGAGATCACATGGCCGTCACCGCCTTCCAGGACCTGCCCGTCGCCGACCGCGACCTCGAGTGGGACGGCAGCGCCGCCGAGAAGCGGGTGCGCGAGTGGGCCGACGCCCAGGACGACCCCAACGCGAAGTACCGCGACGCCCACGTGTGGTACGACGCCGACAGCAAGGACAACTTCACCGCGTACAAGCTGCTCATCGCCGACGTCGTCGACGGCAGGCTGCGCGCGGTCCCCCGCGGGGTGATGGCCGCCGGCAACGTCATGCAGGGCGGCCGCGGCGGGGTCGACCTGCCGGAGAAGGACGTCCCGCGCGTGAAGAGCCACCTGGCCAAGTACTACGAGAAGTTCGGCGAGACCGCGCCCTGGGACCGCTGAGCCCGGGCGCGGGAGGGCTCCGGCCTAGGGTGACCGGCGTCGGCGTCGCCGGGACGCCGGCCGAGGAGGCCCGCCATGGCCGGAGCGCTCGACTCGCCGGCTCGACCCGAGACGGTCTTCACCTACGCCGCGCCGCCGCTCGTCTACGGCCGCGGCGCGGTCGCCGAGATCCCGTTCGCGCTGCGGCACGCGGGCCGCGTGCTCGTGGTGACCGACGCCGGCGTCGCCGCCACCGGTGCCCCCGAGCGGGTCGCCGAGGCGCTGCGCGCCGCGGGCCACGAGGTCGCGACGTACGCCGGCGTGCACGTGGAGCCCACCGACGCCTCGCTGCGCGACGCCGTGGAGCAGGCGCGCGCCACCGGGCCCTGGGACGCGCTCGTCGCCGTGGGCGGCGGCTCGAGCATCGACACGGCGAAGGCCGTCGCGCTGCTCACCGCCAACCCGGGCGACCTGCTCGACTACGTCAACGCGCCGATCGGCGGCGGCCGGGCCCCGGAGCACCCGCTGCCCCCGCTCGTGGCGGTGCCGACGACGACCGGAACCGGCGCGGAGAGCACCACGGTGTGCGTCCTCGACGTCCTCGACCGCCACGTCAAGACCGGCATCAGCCATGCCGCGCTGCGGCCCTCGCTGGCCGTCGTCGACCCGGACCTCACCGCGTCGCAGCCGCCCATGGTCACGGCGAGCTCCGGCCTCGACGTGCTCTGCCACGCGCTGGAGTCCTACACCGCGCGCCCCTACACGGCCTTCGAGGCCAAGCGCCCCGAGCAGCGGGTGCCCTACTGCGGCGCCAACCCGGTGTCGGACCTGTGGGCCGAGAAGGCGCTCGGGCTCATGAGCGAGTCGTTTGTGCGCGCGGTCACCGACGGGTCGGACGCCGAGGCCCGCGCGGGCATGGCGCTGGCCGCCACGCTCGCCGGGATGGGCTTCGGCAACGCCGGCGTGCACGTCCCGCACGCGGACGCGTACCCCATCGCAGGCCGGGCCCGCGACTACCGGCCCGACGGATACCCGGACGGCGAGGCGCTGGTGCCGCACGGGATCGCGGTGTCGCTCACCGCCCCCGCGGCCTTCCGGCTCACGTTCCCCGCCTCGCCCGAGCGGCACCTGCGCGCGGCCCGCCTGCTCGACCCGCGGGCGGACGCCGAGCACCCGCAGGACGTGCTGCCCGGCGTCCTGCGGCGCATCGTCGAGGCGGTCGGCGTGCCCGGCCGGCTGCACGACGTGGGGTTCACCGCCGCCGACGTGCCCGACCTCGTCGACGGCGCGCTGGCCCAGCAGCGCCTGCTCGCCCTGGCCCCGGTGGCCCTGACCCCCGACGACCTCGCCGAGGTCTTCCGCGCATCCCTGTGAGGCGAGCATGACCCCAGCCCCGGACCTCGACCGCGGCGCGTTCGCGGTCGTCTCCGTGCTGCCGACCCGGTGGGCCGACAACGACCACTACGGCCACCTCAACAACGCGCGCTACTTCGAGTACCTCGACACCGCCGTCAACAGCTGGCTGCTCGGCGTGCTCGGCCGCGACATCCGCGACGAGCCCTCGATCGCGCTCGTGGCCAGCGTGGGGTGCGAGTTCTACGCCGACACCAGCTTCCCCGACGTGCTCGAGATCGGGCTCGCGATGGAGCGG
Source organism: Frankiales bacterium (assembly GCA_016125335.1). Taxonomy (NCBI): domain Bacteria; kingdom Bacillati; phylum Actinomycetota; class Actinomycetes; order Frankiales; species Frankiales bacterium. The sequence continues at coordinate 21,262 of WGLY01000035.1, read as the reverse complement.
GTGGGCCGCTCGAGCCTCACGTACCGCATCGCCGTGTTCCGCCAGGGCTCGCCGCAGCTGCGCGCCCTGGGCCGCTACGTGCACGTCTACGTCGACCGCACCACCCGGCGCCCGGCCCCCGTCCCGCCGGAGATCCGCGCCGCCGCCCAGGCCCTGCCGGTCCTGCCGGCCCGGCCCGGCGACCCCGCCTGAGGCCGCGCCGCCCGCCCGCCCGGACCCGCCCCGCCCCGGAGCGCTCCCACGGCCGTCCGCGGCCGCAGCCGCCCCCCGACCGCGGCACGGATCCTTGCCAACCCGGGACCGACGTACTACAAATGGCGAAGTGAGTCGAGCCTTTCCTTCCTGGCCCGGCCGGGCGCCGGCGCCCGCGCGGGGGTGTCCGTGACGCCCGCCGACGGCCGCCCCCTCGCCGGGCTGGCCGGGATCGTCACCGGCGGCGGCAAGGGCCTCGGCCGCGCCTTCGCGCTGCACCTGGCCGCGGCGGGCGCCAGCGTCGTGGTCAACAACCGCAACCGCGAGGTCGACGCCGAGGGCCGCGGCCCGGCCGACCACGTCGTGGCCGAGATCCTCGCCTCCGGCGGTACAGCGGTGGCCGAGCACAGCGACGTCGCCGCACCGGACGCGGCCCAGGCGATGCTCGACGCCGCGCTGTCGGCCTTCGGCCGCATCGACTTCCTCGTCACGAGCGCCGGCGTCAGCAGCCCGGAGATGTTCCACAAGACCACGGCCGAGCGGTTCGACACGGTCACCGGCATCAACATCGGCGGCAGCGCGCACGTGGCGAGGCTGTGCTCCCAGCGCATGCGCGAGGCGGGCTCGGGCCGCATCGTGCTCGTCGCCTCCACCGCCGGCCTGCACGGGGAGCCCACGGCGTCGGCCTACTCCGCGAGCAAGGGCGCGGTCATCGCGCTCGGCCGCGCGATCGCGGTCGAGGGCGAGCGGCGCGGCGTGCTCACCAACGTGCTCCTCCCCTACGCCACCACGCAGATGACCGACACCGGCATGGACCAGCGCTACCGCGACGCGATGACCGCCGAGGCGGTCGCGCCCGTCGTCACGGCGCTCGTCGACCCGCGCTGCCGGCTCAACGGCCAGGTGCTCGTGGCCGGCGGCGGCGGCCTGCGCGCGGCGAGCGCGGTCGAGTGGGGCACGGTGGCGCTGCCCGGCGACGCGCTCGACCCGGACGGGCTCGCCGCCCTCGTGGCGCAGAGCCGCGCCGGAGCGGCCCACGAGTACCCGGACGCGCTGGCGGGGTTCCTCGACTTCGCCGCCGAGGTGGCCGGCGCATGACCGACACCACCGGATCGCTGCAGATCACGTCCGTCGCCGGCCTGCTCGGCTCGCTGGAGCTCGAGCGCGTCGACGACGGGCGGTTCCGCGCGCACCCGGTGCCGATGAACATGCACCACGTGTTCGGCGGGCAGGTGCTCGGGCAGGGCCTCGTCGCCGCGGCGCGCACCGTCGAGGGCCCCAAGACGGCGAACTCGCTGCACGCCTACTTCCTGCGCGCCGGCGACCCCGACCTCCCCATCGAGTACGCCGTCGGCACGGTGCGCGACGGGCGCCGCATGTCCACGCGCTCGGTGTCCGCGCTCCAGGCGGGCCGCGAGATCGCCACGGTCATCTGCTCGTTCGCCGACACCGAGGGCACCATCACCCACGCCGCGCCGCGGCCCGAGGTGGCCGCGCCCGAGGACACGCCCACCCTCGCCGACAACGCCGAGGCGTGGGGCGGGCTGCACGAGGTGTGGTCGGGCTTCCAGGCCGTCGAGGTGCGCATGGCGCCCAGCGCGCAGGCTCCGGAGGGCGGCGGCCTGCCCGCCGCGCCGGACCTCATCTGGATGCGCGTCCGCGAGGCGCTGCCGGACGACGACCTGCTCCACCGCGCACTGCTCGCCTACCTCAGCGACATCACGCTGCTCGCCGCGGCCCTCGTGGCTCACGGCGTCCCGATCGGCATGGAGCGCCGCGGCTCGCGGCTGTGGGACGGCGTCTCGCTCGACCACGCGCTGTGGTTCCACCGGCCGGCCCGCACGGACTCCTGGACCCTGTTCGTGCAGGAGTCGCCGGTCGCCCACGGCGGACGCGCGCTCAGCCGCGCCTCGATCTACTCCCACGACGGCGAGTTCGTCGCCTCGAGCGCGCAGGAGGGGCTGATCACCGACCTGCGCGCGTGACACCACCGGCACGACACCCCGACACGGACGGAGAGGATGGGATGCGGCTCTTCCCCGAGGACCGCGTGGACGAGTTCCTCCGCGACGGCTGGTGGTCCGGCCTGACCTGGCTCGGCCACGTCGCCGAGCACGTGCAGCAGAAGCCGGACGTCGTCGCCTTGGTCGACGCGCCCAACCGCACGTCGTTCACCGACGGCGAGCCCCGCCGGCTCACGTGGACCGACGTCGACACGGAGACCGACCGGCTGGCCCGCTCCCTCTACCGGGCGGGTGTGCGGCAGGGCGACATCGTGGGCGTCCAGCTGCCCAACACCGTCGAGCTGGCGCTGGCCTACCTCGCGATCATCCGGCTCGGTGCCGCGGCCTCGCCGTTCCCGATCCAGTACGCGCGCCACGAGCTCACGCAGATGGGCACGATGGCCGGGTTCAGCGCGTTCCTCACCACCACGCGGGCGGCGCGCAACCGGCTCGCCGAGCAGGCCCTCGGGCTCGTCGGCGCCGTGCCCACCCTGCGCACGGTGCTGACCTTCGGCGACGACGTCCCGCAGGGCGCGGTCGCGCTCGACCAGGACCTCGCCGACGACGCCCTCGACGCGGAGTTCCGCGCCTACGCCGACGGCCTCGACCTGCACCCCAACGACCTCGTCACCCTGTGCTGGACGTCGGGCACCGAGGGGACGCCCAAGGGCGTCCCCCGCGCGCACGGCGACTGGGAGGCGATCGCCAGCGCCACCATCGCCGAGCCGCGCCTGGTCGCCGACGACGTGCTGCTCAACCTGTTCCCGATGGTCAACGCGGGCGGCATGGGCGGCATGTTCGTGCCGTGGGTGGTGCTCGGCGCACGCCTCGTGCAGCACCACCCGTTCGACCTCGAGACGTTCCTCACCCAGATCGAGACCGAGCGCGTCACCTACACCTGCGCGCCGCCCGCGGTGCTCGACAGCCTCGTGGCCAACGGCGAGCTCATGCGGCAGCGCGACTTCTCGTCGCTGCGCGCCGTGGGCTCGGGCTCGGCGCCGATGTCCGGCTGGATGATCGAGGGCTGGGAGCGCGGCCACGGCGTCGAGGTGCTCAACCTCTTCGGCTCCAACGAGGGCCTGTGCCTGTTCGGCTGCCCCGACACCGTGCCCGACCCGGCCGACCGCGGCCACCTCTTCCCGCGGCCGGGCGATCCCGGCTTCGCCTGGCGGGCGCGCATCGGCCGCGAGTCGCAGTCCCGCCTGGTCGACGTCGAGACGGGCGAGGACATCCACGAGCCCCACCGGCCGGGTGAGCTGCGCGTGCGCTCGGCGGCCCTGTTCGCCGGCTACTGGGGCGACGCGCCGTCCCCGTTCGACGAGCAGGGCTTCTTCCGCACGGGCGACATCTTCGAGTTCGCCGACGAGGGCGCGCACACGCTCGTGTACGTCGACCGGGCCAAGGACCTCATCAGCCGCGGCGGCTACAAGGTGTCCGCCGCGGAGATCGAGGCGCTGCTCATCGCCCACGACGACGTCGTCGAGGTGGCGCTGGTGGGCATGCCCGACGAGCGCCTCGGCGAGCGCCCGTGCGCGTTCGTCGTCCCGCGCGACCCCGCATCACCGCCCACGCTGGACGACCTCGTCCAGCTGCTCCAGGACAAGGAGGTGGCCCGCTTCAAATGGCCTGAGCGGCTCGTGATCGTGGAGGCGCTGCCGCGCAACCCGATCGGCAAGGTGCTCAAGCGCGACCTGCGCCAGCGGTTGCGCGAGGAGACGACGAGTCCTCAGCCGGTGCCGTGAGGCCCACACGTCGGGACGGCCGCGACCGCGTCCCGACGGGCGAGGACACCGCGACGACTGCCGGCGTGACCCGGGGTCGTCGCGGCCCGCGGGGCGGGACGCGACGTGCCGTCCGTCGTCCGCCGTGCGCCTGCGCGCGCCCCGCGAGCGTTGTGAACACGGTGTCACGCGATGTCCTCATTTCGCTTGCGCCGCAACCGAAATCAGATCGTTGCCGTTTCAACTCCGCCACTGCCGGGGATCCGGAGCGATCGCTCCGCCGAGACACATTCCGGTTCGCCACCAATCTCGTTCAATCCGTTGACCCGGGGCGTACCGTCCTATAGACATTGCCGCGCTGCTAACTGAAGCAACAACCGCGTTTCGAGCGAGACCAGCCGGGAGCTGCCAGGTGCTTGAGGTCACAGACGTCGTGCTGCGGTTCGGCGGGATCACCGCCCTCGACCGGATCAGCTTCCGCGTCGAGGACCGCCAGATCTGCGGGCTCATCGGGCCCAACGGCGCCGGCAAGACGTCGCTGTTCAACTGCATCACGCGCATCTACAGGCCGGACTCCGGCCAGATCACCTTCGACGGCACGGACCTGCTCTCCAAGCGGCGCGACCAGGTCGTGGGCGCCGGCGTCGCGCGCACGTTCCAGAACCTCGCGCTGTTCCCCACGCAGACCGTGCTCGACAACACGATGCTCGGGGCGCACTCCCGCAGCACCCCGCACCTGTTCCCGTCGCTGGTCAGCTGGCCCACCAACTACCGCGCCCGGCGCCGTCTCACCGACGAGGCGTGGGCGATCCTCGCGGACCTCGAGCTCACCGACGTCGCCCTGCGCCCCGCCCACGGCCTTCCGTTCGGCACCCTCAAGCGCGTCGAGCTCGCCCGCGCCCTGATGGGGCACCCGCGCCTCCTGCTGCTCGACGAGCCCGCCGGCGGCCTCACCCACTCCGAGGTGGCCGAGCTCGGCTCGCTCGTGGTCCGCCTGCGCGACGAGTACGGCTTCAGCGTCCTGCTGGTCGAGCACCACATGGGCCTGGTCATGGGCATCTCCGACCACGTGGTCGCCATGGACTTCGGCCGCAAGATCGCCGACGGCGACCCCGAAGAGGTCCAGCGCTCGCCCGAGGTCGTCAACGCCTACCTGGGCCGGGCCGCATGACCGCCTCCGACCCCGCCGTGCAGGACTCCGCGGCCACCACCTCGGGCCCGGGCCACGAGGGCGCGCTGCTCGACGTGCTGGGCCTGCGCGCCGGCTACGGCGCCGCCAACGTGCTGCACGGCATCGACCTGTACGTCGACCCCGGCGAGGTCGTCGTCGTCCTCGGCGCCAACGGCGCGGGCAAGTCCACGCTGCTCAGCGCGATCGCGGGCCTGATCCCGCACACCGGCGACATCCGGGTGCAGGGCCGGTCCGTGGGGCGGGCGCGGCCGGACCAGATGCTCGGCCACGGCGTCGGCCTCGTCCCGCAGGGCCGCGGCACGCTCACCGCGATGACCGTCCGCGACAACCTGCGCGTCGGCGCCGTGACCCGCTCCTCCAAGAAGGAGATCGCGGAGGACGTCGAGCGGATGTTCCAGATCTTCCCGCCGCTCGCCGACCGGCGTAACCAGGTCTCCGGCACGCTCTCCGGCGGCGAGCAGCAGATGCTCGCGATCGCCCGCGCGCTGATGGCCCGGCCGCGCCTCCTGCTGTGCGACGAGGTGAGCCTGGGCCTCGCGCCGGTCATCGTGCAGGACCTCTTCCGCGTGCTGCGCGACATCAACCGGGAGTTCGGCACCGCACTGCTGCTCGTGGAGCAGAACGCCGAGCTCGCGCTCGACATCGCCTCCCGCGTGTACCTCCTCGAGGTCGGGTCGGTCGTCGACTCGGGCCCTGCGGAGACCTTCCGCAACAACGACGCCATCCGACGCGCCTACCTCGGCTACTGACAAGGGACCAGGGACGCAACAGTGGAGATCTTCCTCGACCGCACGTTCTCCGGCCTCACGGCCGGAGCCATCTACGTGCTCGTGGCGCTCGCCCTCGTGGTGGTGTTCCGCAGCTCAGGCACGATCAACTTCGCCCAGGGCGAGTTCGCGCTGTTCACCTGCTTCATCGCGTGGTGGCTCACCACCAAGGGCTGGCCGCTGCTGCTCGCCATGGCTGTCTGCATCGCCGTCGGCTTCGTGATGGGGGTGCTCACCGAGCGCTTCCTCATCAGACCCGTCGCGAAACGCAGCGAGTCAGCCGTGCTCATCGTGGCCCTGGGCCTGTTCATCGGCCTCAACGGCGCCGACGGCTGGATCTGGGGCCCGGCCGACAAGCTCTTCCCGCGGCTGCTCCCCTCGGGCGGCGACAGCTACTTCCTCGTCGCCGGCTCGCGGCTGCACTACGACACCATCGGGATCGTCCTCCTCATGATCGTGGTGGTCGCGCTGCTCAACCTGCTGCTCAACCGGACGTCGCTGGGCCTGAAGATGCGCGCCGTCGCCACCAACCCCGAGTCCGCCTCGCTGTCGGGCGTCCGCGTGGGGCGCGTGCTCAGCCTGAGCTGGGGCCTGTCGGCCGCCATCGGCTCCTTCGCCGGCGTGCTGCTCGTACCGGTCCTGCCCCCCAACCAGCTCAACCTCAGCGGGTTCTTCCCGATCCTGATCTTCGCGTCCGCGGCCGCGCTGCTCGGGGGCCTCGACAGCATCAAGGGCGCTGTGGTGGGCGGCCTGATCTTCGGCATCGGGGCGTCCCTGCTCAACGGGTACGCCACCTTCCTCGGCGGCACGCTCCAGCTCACCGTCGCCTTCACGATCATCGTGCTGGTGCTCGTCGCCCGGCCCACCGGCTTGTTCGGCTCGCGACGCGTGGAGCGCGTATGAGCACCGCGGAGGCTCGTGCCGCGCGCCGGCCCTGGGTGATCCGGCGCAACTCCCGCACCCACCTCGGCCTCATCGGCCTGGGCGGGGTGCTCGTCGTCCTCGCCATGATCTGGGGCGCGGGGCTGCCGGCCTTCGACCAGGGCCAGGTCACGCGCGTGCTGATCTACTCGATCGCCATCGCCGGCCTCAACGTCTCCACCGGCTACACGGGCATGATCTCGGTGGGCCACTCGGCCTTCTTCGGCCTCGGCGCGTACACCACCGGCATCCTCGTGGTGCAGTTCGGCTGGAACGCGACGTACACGCTGCCCGTGGCGATCGTCGTGTGCTTCCTCACCGGCCTGGTCGTGGGCCTGCCGGCGCTGCGCATCCGCGGCCTCTACTTCGCGATGGTCACCCTCGCGTTCGGCGTGGCCTTCCCCGAGGTGATCGACCGCTTCCCGGACCTCACCGGCGGCTCGAGCGGCCTCACCATCCGGCGCACGATGCTGCGCCCGCCCGAGTGGACCGGGCTGGGTCTCAACCAGAAGTCGCTGTGGCTCTACTGGCTGTCCGCGATCCTGCTCGTGCTCGTGATGATCGTGCTCAAGAGCCTGCTGCGCAGCCGCTACGGGCTCGCCCTCGTCGCCGTGCGCGACAACGAGATCGCCGCGGCGGCGTCCGGCGTGAACCTCGCCGTGGTCAAGACCGTCTCGTTCGGGCTCTCGGGCGGCCTCACCGGCCTGGCCGGCGGGCTGTTCGCCATGTTCCTCGGCAGCCTCGTCGCGGACGACTCGTTCACCCTGCTCAGCGCGATCGTGCTGCTCACGGGGCTCATGATCGGCGGCCAGGCGACCTACCTGGGCCCGATCGTGGGCGGCCTCGTCGTGGTGTACCTGCCCTACTACACCTCGGACCTCGGCCAGGGCCAGGTGTCCGCGGTGCTGTTCGGGGCGGCGCTCATCGCGATCATCTTCATCGTCCCCGAGGGGATCGTCGGCGGCGTGCTGAAGCTCGGCCGACGCTTCGTGCGGGTGCTGCCCGCTCCCCCGGACCTCCCGACCACCGGCGCGGCGCCCGACTCGGGCTCCGCCAGTCCCCCAGAACCGCACGCCGCGTCCGCGGCAGCCTCGCCGACCCATGCCGGCAGAACGGAGGATGCCTGACTGCGCAGCGACGGCTCGCCCGGAGCCGCCCCGGCCCCCCTCTTCCCTATCTCGCACCACCCCCTCACGAGAGGCAGAACCCGATGGCCCACCGCAAGCCCGGTCGACGGCTGGTTCTCCCCACCGCCGGCCTCGCCGCCGCCGCGCTGCTGCTCGCAGCGTGCGGCTCCAGCAGCTCCACCACTCCGAGCGAGAGCTCCTCCGACACAGGAGCGGCGAGCAGCAGCTCGGCTGCGTCCGACCAGTTCCAGGTCAACCTGAACGACTGCACCGACCCGGCCGCGCCGACGCAGAAGGTCACGGACACGTGGACCATCGGCTACAGCGCACCGCTCTCCGGCCCCGTGGCCGGCGTCGTCGGGCTCTACTTCGACGGCTGGAAGGCCCGCATCAAGGCGGCCAACGACGCCGGCGGCATCAACGGCGTGAAGATCGACGTCCAGTACAAGGACGACGCGTTCACGCCCGACCGTGCCAAGACCAACGCGACGGAGTTCATCCAGAGCGACCACGTCGACTCGCTGATCACCTTCGGCAGCGGCCCGGTCGGGGCCATCGCCGACGACCAGAACGCCGCGTGCGTCCCGCTGCTCTACCCGAGCTCCTCGGTGGCGCAGTACCGCGACATCTCGCAGTACCCCTGGACCGTCCAGTTCCTGCCCAACGCGGACCTCGAGGCCAAGTACGACGTCTCGCTGATCCAGTCGAAGTTCCCCAACGGCGCCAACGTCGGCATCGCGGAGAACCAGACGGCGTCCGGCAAGGGCTACTCGGAGGCGTTCCAGAACGCCGCCAAGGGCACCAACGTCACCGTCGGCACGATCGCCCCGTCGACCGACCCCAACGCGGCGGCGACGGCGCTGAAGGCGGCCAACCCGGACGTCGTCTACATCGCGGGCATCACCAACGACTGCGGTCCCGACGTCCAGGCCATGGCCCGGGTGGGCTTCACGCCCAAGCTGGTCATCGCGCCGAGCAACTGCGCCGACCAGACCGGCTGGATCGCGGCCGGCAAGGCCGCCAACGGCGTCATCGTGCCGACCTGGAGCAAGAACCCGGCCGACCCGAGCCTCGCCTCCGACGCCGGGGTCAAGGAGTACCTCTCCGAGGTGACCACCAGCGACTCCGGCAACACGATCACCATCGCGGGCTGGATCGCCGCCGACATGACGATCAACACCCTCCAGCAGGCCGCTGACTCCGCCAACGGCCTCACCCAGGAGAGCGTCATCCAGGCAGCACGCAACCAGAACTACCCCTGCCCGATGTTCATCGACGGCATCACGTGGCTGAGCACGCCCACGGCGATGACCGGATTCTCCGGATTCCAGACCCAGGTGTGGAACGCGTCGAAGAAGATGTTCGACCTGGAAGGCAACGTGATCCCGATCGCCTAGGCCAGGCACCACGAGCGGACGGCCGGCCGTCGGGAACGACGGTCGGCCGTCCGCTCGGCACGTACCAGGACGGATCGAGGAGGGAGTCGAGATGCCGGGACGCAAGATGCACCCGCAGGAGCGGATCGCGGAGTACACGGGGAAGGGCTGGTGGGCCGACGAGACGGTCCAGCAGGTCATCGCCGACCGGGTGGCCGAGTACGGCCCGGAGCTCGCCGCCGTCGACCCCCCCAACAAGCGCGACCTGGTCGACCTCGACGAGCTCCGGCTGACCTGGGACGACCTGGCCGCCGAGAGCGAGCGCCTCGCGGCCGTGCTGCGCGCCCACGACATCGGTGAGGGCGACGTCCTCGCCGTCCAGCTGCCCAACATCGTCGAGCTGATCCTGGTTTACTTCGCCGCCTGGCGCGTGCGGGCGATCGTCTCTCCTCTGCCGGTGCAGTACCGGCGCCACGAGGTCACCGAGCTGGGCAACATCGGCCGGATCAAGGCGTTCCTCACCGCCGACCGCGTGGGCCACCGCGAGATGGCCGCCGAGGTCGTGGCGGAGCGAGCGGGCATCCCGTCGCTGCGCACGGTGCTGCACTACGGCCCCACCGAGGTCGAGGGCTCCGTGCGCCTGGCCGACGCGCTGGCGGCCGTGGGCGAGGCCGAGCTGGCCGAGGTGGCGGCGTACGCCGAGGCCCACCCGGTGGACCCCAACGACTGCATCACCATCTGCTGGACCTCCGGCACCGAGAGCCGGCCCAAGGGCGTCCCGCGGGCGCACTACGAGTGGCTGGCGATGAGCTGGGACACCGTCTACTCGCCGGACCTCCAGCACGACTCGCGCGTGCTCAACCCGTTCCCCATGGTGAACATGGCCAGCATCAACGGCATGTTCCTGCCCTGGCTGCGCACCGGCTGCGTGATGGTGCAGCACCATCCGTTCGACCTCAAGGTGTTCCTCACGCAGATCGCGCAGGAGCGCGTCACCTACACGGTGGCGCCGCCGGCGGTCCTCGCGCTGCTGCTCCAGAACGAGGACATCCTCGCCAACGCCGACATCTCCAGCCTCACGGGCATCGGCTCCGGCTCCGTGCCGCTCCAGGAGTGGATGGTGCGCGGCTGGTACGAGCGGCACGGGATCTCGATCATCAACTTCTTCGGCTCCAACGAGGGCATCAGCCTCATGACCGACGTGAAGCTGATGACCGACCCCGCCCAGCGGGCGCGCTACTTCCCGCGCTACGGCGGCGGCCGCGAGTGGAGCTTCCCGGCCTCCCGCACCACCTCCGTGCGGCTGGTCGACCCGGACACCGGCGAGGAGATCGACGAGCCCGGCCGCCCCGGCGAGCTGCGGCTCAAGGGCCCGAGCCTGTTCGCGGGGTACGTCGACGGTGAGAGCATGGCGAGCCCCTTCGACGAGCAGGGCTACCTCAAGACCGGCGACGTCTTCGTGATCGACGGCCCGAACAACGAGTTCCTGCGCTACGTCGACCGGGCCAAGGACCTCATCATCCGCGGCGGCATGAACATCGCCCCGGCCGAGCTCGAGCAGCTCATCGCCGGCCACCCCGACGTCGCCGAGGTGGCCGTCGTCGGCTACCCGGACGACGTGCTCGGCGAGCGCGTGTGCGCGGTGGTGGCCCCCAAGCCCGGCCGCACCGTCACCCTCGAGAGCGTCGTGGCGCACCTGACCGCGCAGGACATCGCCTCCTACAAGCTGCCCGAGCGGCTCGAGGTGCGCGAGGCCCTGCCGCGCAACCCCGTGGGCAAGGTCCTCAAGCGCCAGCTGCGCGACGACGTGCGGGCCGAGGCAGGACCGGTCCGCGACTGACGCCGCACGCACGAGGCCCCGCGCACCGGTCCGGGTGCGCGGGGCCTCGTGCGTGACTCAACCGACCTGGCGGCTCGCGCCCTCCCAGTACGGCGCCCGCAGCTCGCGCTTGAGCACCTTGCCGGACGGGTTGCGGGGCAGCTCGGGCACGAACTCCACCGAGGTGGGGCACTTGTAGTGGGCCATGCGCTCGCGGCCGAACGCGATGATGTCCTCCGCCGTGGCACCGGGGCGGGCCACCACGAAGGCCAGCCCGGTCTCGCCCCACTTCTCCGAGGGGACCCCCACCACCGCGACGTCGAGCACGTCCGGGTGCGCGGCGAGGACGCTCTCGACCTCGGCCGGGTACACGTTCTCCCCGCCGGTCACGATCATGTCCTTGATCCGGTCGCGGATGTACAGGAAGCCCTCGTCGTCCATCACGCCCATGTCGCCCGTGCGGAAGAAGCCGTCGTCGGTGAACGCGTCGGCGGTCGCCTCCGGCCGCTGCCAGTAGCCGCGCGTGACGCTGGGACCGCGCACGACGACCTCGCCGCTGCCGCCCGGCTCGAGCCGTCGTCCGGTGGCCACGTCGCGGATCTCGATCTCGATCCCCTCGATGGCCCGGCCGGCCGAGCTCAGCCGGCTCAGGTCGCCGTCGAGGCGGTGCTGCTCGGGGCCGAGCACCGTGGTGACGCCGACCGTCTCGGACAGCCCGTAGGACTGGAACAGGTCCGCGCCGAACGTGGCCACCGACGCGCGCAGCAGCGGCTCGGAGATCGGCGACCCGCCGTAGACCACCTGCCGCAGCGCGGAGTAGTCCGCCGAGCGCGAGTCCGGGTCCTGCGTGAGCACCTGCATCACGGCCGGGACCATCGCGGTGTGCGTCACGCGCAGGTCGACGATCTGCTGGAGCATCGAGGCCGCCGTGGGCTCGCGCGACTGCACGATCGTGCCGCCCTTGGTGAGCGTGATGAGGGCCCAGCCGCCGCCGGCCACGTGGTAGTACGGCACCGGTACCAGGCTGCGGGAGTCGGGCCCGACGTCGAAGACCGCGCCGAACGCCTGCACCGACCACGCGAGCTGGTCCGCGCCGATGAGCACGCCCTTGGGCCGGCCGGTGGTGCCCGAGCTGTAGATGATCTGCGCGAGCTCGTCGCCCCGCGCGTCGCGGCCGGGGTCGAGGTCGGCGGCGTCCCCGACCCACTCCTCGTAGGCCGTGGCACCGGCGCCCTCGCCCCCGGTGACCACCACCGGGACGCCCGAGCCGGCCAGCAGCGGCGCGTAGGGGGCGCCGGCCACCACCAGCACGGCGCCCGAGTCCTCGAGGGCCCAGGCCAGCTCGTGCGTCGTCAGCCGGAAGTTCAGCGGCACCAGCACCGCCCCGGCCTTGAGCGCCCCGAGGAAGACCTCCCAGTACTCCGTGGAGTTGCGGTCGACGAAGGCCACCCGGTCGCCGCGCGCGACGCCGGCCCGGACGAGCGCCTGCGCCACCCGGTTGGAGGCGCGGTCGAGCTCGGCGAACGTGGCCGGACGGCCGTCCCCGAGGATCGCGGGGGCGGAGGGGTCGACGGCGATCCCCCGTCGGACCAGCTCTGCGACGGACATCGACGGTCCTCCTCGGTGCCGGGGCCGGCCCGTGCCGGTCCCTGGGGTGGCGCTGGGCGGCGTCAGAGCACGCGGACGCCGGGGCCGCCCGCGTACAGGCGGTCGACGTCGGCGGCGCGGTTCTTCAGCGCGATCGACTGGTTGATGGTCCCCTTGTCGGACACCTCGCCGATCTCGGGGTCGGGCGGTGCCACGAGGACGGCGACGCGGGCGATCCGCTCCGCGGTGCCTCCGTCGGAGTCCGCCGCGCGGATCCGGTCGCAGATCCAGTCCAGCACGCGGGGGTCCTCGGCGAGCTGGGCCGGCGTGCCCTCGACGCCGATCTCGGCGGCGCAGCCGTTCGGGTTCACCCACACCAGCACGCCGACCTCGTCGCGGCCCTCGCCGCAGATGACGGCGTCGAGCACCACCGGCGTGGTGCTGGCGACGAGCTGCGCGCGCAGGCGGCCGCCGGGCACGAAGGTGCCCGTGAGCAGCTTGAACTCCTCGGCCGTGCGGCCGGCGAAGACCAGCCCGAGCTCGGGGCGGCTGCGGTCGACGAAGGTGAGGGTGTCACCGCTGCGGTAGAACCCCTCCTCGTCGAAGACGGCCGCGGACGAGGTCGGGTTGTCGAGGTAGCCCGACATCACGCAGTCGCCGCGGAAGCGCACCTCGTAGCGCTCGTCGTCGACCGGGAGGAGCTTGACCTCGACCCCGGGCACCGGCAGCCCGACGCCCACCTGGGTGGTCGGCCAGGAGATGGACATGACACCGGCCGTCGTCTCCGTGGCGCCGTAGCCGGTGGTGAACATGACGCGCTCGCCGAGCACCTCCTCGGCCATGCGCTGGAACCGGTCGTACACCGGCTGGGGCAGCCCGGCGCCGCCGAACAGGCACAGCTGGAGGTGCTCGAAGAACCGCGCGCGCAGCTCGGCGTCGGCCTCCACGGCGTCGCACAGCATGGCGAACGCCGCCGGCACGTTGGCGAAGAACAGCGGCTGCACCTCGGCGAGGTTGCGCAGGGTGGCGGCGAACAGGTCGGGCGTGGGCCGGCCGTCGTCGAGGTAGAAGGTGCCGCCGTTGATGAGCGAGCCCATGAGCACGCTGGCACCGGCCACGTGGCTCCACGGCATCCAGTCGAGCGTGCGCACGCCCCAGCCGGAGGCGGCCGCGAGCACCTCGGTGGCGCCGGTCATGAGGGTGCACCACATCCGGTGGGTCTGGACCACGATCTTGGGCAGGCCGGTCGACCCCGAGGTGAGCATGTAGCGCAGGGGGGTGGCGGGGTCGAGCGCCGCGATCGCGGCGTCCGGGTCCGCGACGGTGGGGTGCGAGAGGACGTCGTCCCAGGCGACGGCGCCCGGCCAGTGCTCGGCGTCGCGGCACACGACGGTGACGTCCGGGTCGAGCACGGCCGTGAGCGCGCCCGCCACGGGTGCCACGTGCTCGGCGAACACGATCGTGGGGTGCAGGACGTCCACGACGTGCGCGAGCCGGCCGTAGCGCCCGCTCGGCGACAGGGCGTACTGCGCGCTGACGGGGCAGATGGGGACGCCGGCGGCGGAGGCGCCGAACATCAGCTCGGCGTGGGCGACGGAGTTGCCGGTGACGATGAGGATCCGCTCCTCGCGCCCCTCGACGGGCGCCCGCGAGGCGAGCCACCCGGCGATGCGGTCGGCGGTGTCCTTCATCGCCCCGTAGGTGACCGTGTCCCAGTCGCCCGAGGCGCCGCGCGCGCACACGAACGGCTTGTCCGGGTGCTCCGCCGCCCGGTCCACGAGGATCTGCGCCAGGGTCGGCGGCGGGGTGCTGGCGAGCTGGCCCGTGCTCAGCACCAGGACGCCGTCGGGGCGCTCCTCGACGGAGAGCCGTACCGGGGGGAACAGGTGCGTCGCGCGGAAGCGGGGAGCGGTCTGCGGGGTGCCCGTGGACACGTCGGCTGCTCCTTCAGACGAGGACGAACCGGAGACCGGGGAGCTCGGGCGCCTGGGCGGCGGCACCCGCGGGGGTGTCGGCACGACGCAGGTGCACGGTCCACTCGGCCGACGGCCCGCCCTCGACGAAGCGCACCCAGCAGCCGCCCAGGTCGACCACGGGCTCGCTGCCGGGCTCGCCGAGGTCGAGCAGGCTGTGCCACTGCGCCGCAGTGGCGGCCGGGTCGGCCACCGGCACCTCGACGCCGACGATGTCGCTCACGGTCGCGTCCGGCTCGGGCCCGGGGTTGATGTCGTCCCAGAACCAGGCCTGCGGGTCGGCGATGCCGTCGAGCTCGAGGAGCAGCCCGACGTCCTGCGGGTGCAGCTGGATGATCCGGTGCCCGAGCGCCTCGGTGTCGATCGGCACGCGGACGCCGGCGGCGAGCGCGCGAGCCTTGACCGCGTCGGGGTCGGGGTGCTGGACGGACAGGACGTAGCCGCCGCGACCGCCGATGCGGGTGATCCAGCGGTGCACCGCGGCCTCGGGCCCGGTCGGTGCGACGAACTCGAGGTAGCGCTCCCCGGACACCGGCATGGTCGCGTCGTCCATGTGCAGCTCGTGCAGCTCGGGGTCGGCGAAGCCGGCGCCGAGGCCGAACGCCTTGCGCACCGCGGTCAGGTCGGAGTCGTGCTCGGTGGTGGCGATGACCACCTGGCGCAGCTTGGCCCAGCTCGGCGCAGCGTTCGACCCGGTCATGCGTTCTCCTTCGTCCGTGGTGCAGGCGGTGCCGCGGGCGAGACCGGCGGCGGGATCAGAGCGCGACGGCGGCTGCCGGGTCGTCGGCGACGCCCCAGCCGGGGATGTCCGAGCCGGGCGCCCAGGTGGAGTGCGTGCCGCTCGAGACGCGCTCGGGCAGCTGCACGCGGGCGACCGGGCCGTCCGCGATGCTCCTCGCGTCGAACACGAGGCACTCGGACAGGTCGCGGTTCATGTCGCTGACGATCGTGACGAGGTAGCCGTCGTCCTCGCTCTGCGAGCCGACTCGCGGGGCCATCGCCGTCTCGCTTGCGTAGACGCCCTCCGGGAGCGAGAACTTCTCCTCGCGACCGGTCTCGGCGTCGTGCTTGACGATGCCGTTGAACAGGAACCAGCCGGGCAGCGCGGTGGCCGAGTAGCTGTAGCGGTGCCGACGCCCGGCGTGGCGGCCGTTGAGCATGCCGAACTCGCTCACGGTGTCGGTGAGCGACTCCTCCTTGGTGAGGCCGGTCGCGAGGTTGAGGCGCCAGCGGTGCAGCTTGGGGCCGAGGCGGTCGTTGTCGAGGAA
This sequence comes from Frankiales bacterium, assembly GCA_016125335.1. Lineage (NCBI taxonomy): Bacteria > Bacillati > Actinomycetota > Actinomycetes > Frankiales > Frankiales bacterium. The sequence continues at coordinate 5,316 of WGLY01000035.1, read as the reverse complement.
GCGGAACATCCGCTGGTAGAGCGTGCCGCCGCCGGCCGGGGGCTCCGGGTTCTCCTGGAAGTAGCCGTCGAGCACGATCTCGTCGCCGTCCTCGTAGGCGTTCACGAAGTGCAGCACGTACGTGGGGTCGGCCTCGAACCAGCGGATGTCCTCGGTGCTGCCGTAGCGCGGGATGACGGCGAAGCGGGCCGGGATGTCCGGGTAGAAGCGCGCGGCGTACTTGCCGGCCGCGAGCGCCTCGGGCGACCAGAACAGCGGCATGTCGTTGAGGATCGTGTAGTTCTCCGTGAACGCCATGTCGTGCGGCAGCCGCGGTCCGGGCAGCGGCACGTCGACGTAGTGCACGAGGTTGTCGTCCGGGTCGACGACGCCGTAGTGCATGTATGGCGCCTCGGTGGAGTAGTTGAAGAACAGCAGGTCGCCGGTGTGCTCGTCGAGCTTCGGGTGGGCGGAGACCCCGACGTCGCTGGGGAACTTGCCGTTCCAGGTCGCCTTGCCCAGCGTCTCCAGGGTGGTGGGGTTGAGCCGGTAGAGGTCGCCGCACTGGTAGAAGCTGGTGAGCGCCACGCCGTTGTGCACGATGACGTCGGTGCTGGAGGAGTCCTTGAGGCGCCCGCGCGCGCCCCAGCCCGTCTGGGTGGGGGACTTCGCCGGGTCCTCGGCCAGGCCGGCCCACAGGGCGTGCCCCGCCTCCTGCTCGGCGACGAACCCGTCGGTGCGCACGAACCGGTTGCGGTAGAAGGCCTTCCCGTCGCGGAAGCCGACGACGTGCACCATGCCGTCGCCGTCGAACGGGTGGTAGACCTCGAGCGCGGGGTGCACCGGGTTCTCGGTGTTGCGCAGGTAGACGCCGTCGAGGTCGGCCGGCAGCTCGCCGATGACGTCGAGGTCGTCGGCCTTGCGCTCGACCTGCTGCGGCCGCCAGGGGCCGGTGCGGTAGGGGTGGTCGTCGTCCGCGGGGATGGTCGTGAGCGCGCGGCCCAGGATCTCGATCTCCACCGTGTTCCTCCCAGTGTGCGGAGCGCGGCTCAGGCCGCGGGGTCTGCGCCGATCACGAAGCTCGCGCTGGTGGTGGTGCTGCCGCCGATGTTGAGCGTCGCGACGGTGCGCGCCCCCTCGACCTGGTAGTCGCCGGCCTGGCCGGTGACCTGCTTGTAGGCGTCGAGCACCATGCGGACGCCGGTGGCGCCGACCGGGTGGCCGCCGCCGATGAGGCCGCCGCTCGGGTTGACGGGGAGCCGGCCGCCGATCTCGATGTCGCCGCCCTCGAGCGCCTTCCAGCTGTCGCCGGGACCGGTGATGCCGAAGTGGTCGATGGCGGCGTACTCGCTCATGGAGAAGCAGTCGTGCGTCTCGATCGCGTCGAGCTGGTCGACGTCGCCGATGCCGGCGCGGTCGAACGCGTCGACGATGGTCTGCCGCACGTGCGGGAGCACGTAGGGCTCGGACGCGGACTGCTCGAGCTTCTGCGACAGCGAGAGCCCCACCGTGCGGTGCCCCCAGCCGAGCACCCGCGCCTTGCGTCGTCCGGGCAGCCCGCCGTGCTCGCGCAGGTAGCGGTCGCTCACCACGACGATCCCGGCCGCGCCGTCGGTCATCGCGCTGCAGTCGGTGCGGCGCACGCGGCCCTCGACGACCGGGTTGGCCTCGTCGTCGTCGGTGAAGCTGGCGTCGCTGAAGCTCCAGCCGCGGGTCTGGGCGTTGGGGTTGCGCTTGGCGTTGCGCACGTTGAGCTCGGCGATCGCGTGCACGTAGCGGTCGTCGATGCCGTAGCGGCGGTCGTACTCGTCGGTGAGCCGGTCGAACATGTGCGGCCACATGAAGGTGGCCGTCTCGCCCTCGTGGCCGATCCACGCCGCCGCGCCGAGGTAGCGCGCGCCCGTCTCGCCGTCGACCGTCTTCTCGATCTCGGCGCCGAGCACGAGGGCGACGTCGTAGCGGCCCGCCTCGATCTCGGCGGTGGCCGCGAGCAGGGCCATGGAGCCGGAGGCGCAGGCGGCCTCGTGGCGCACGGCCGGGAGGCCCCACAGCGCGGGGTCGACCGTGGCGGGCATGCCGCCGAGCTGGCCCTGGCCGGTGAAGAGCTGGCCGAAGGCGTTGCCGACGTGCACGACCTGGATCTCGGCCGCCGGCACGCCGGCGGACTCGAGCGTGTGCGCGACGGTCTCCTCGAAGAGGCCGTCGAAGCCGGTGCCCTCGCGGACGGTGTTGCGGGCGAAGTCCGTCTGGTACCCGCCGACGACCCAGCTGCCCGGACGCTCCATCGGCTGCTCCTTCGGTGTGCGGGGTTCCATTACTACAACAAACAGAGTGTGCCGTCAACGGACGGGTCCGGGTCCCGGGCGGTGCTCGTGGTCGATCCCTGTGCGGCGCGGCGCTAGCATCGCCCCCGACTCGGCGGATGGGCGGTGGCGTGGACCTCGTGACGGAGCGATCCGACAGTCGCGTCACCCTGCTCCCGGCCGGTGGCCCGAACTCGATCGCCGCCAGCATCGGGATCGTGGGCGACGAGTGGACGCTCTGGATCGTCGAGATGGCGCTCCAGCAGGGCTTCACCCAGTACAACGAGTGGCTGCGGGCCGGTCCGATCTCGAGCTCCGTGCTCACCGCGCGCCTCGCGAGGCTGGTCGAGGCCGACGTCTTCGAGCGGGCGCCGTACAACTCCCGGCCGCCCCGCAACGACTACCACCTCACCACCCGCGGCCGGCAGCTGTGGCCGATCCTCATCAGCATGTGGGCCTGGGAGGAGACCTGGGTCGACGACCCGGACAACCGCCTCCCGCAGATGCGGCACACCGAGTGCGGCCAGGTCTTCTCCCCGGTGCACGTGTGCGCCGCCTGCGACAAGCCCACGACCATCCACGACGTCCGCGCCGCCTTCGGGCCCAGCGGGTCGTGGCCGCGCAGCATCCCCGCCGCGTCCACCCGCCGCCGCTCGCACTCCGGCACCCGCCCGCCCGAGCTCGTCGAGCAGACCATGGCGCTCATCGGCAACCGGTGGTCGACCGCGATGATCGGCGCGGCCTTCATGGGCGCGCGCCGCTTCGGCGAGTTCGAGGCCTGGATGGGCGCACCGCCCACGATCGTCGCCGAGCGGCTCCGGACCTTCTGCGAGATCGGCGTCCTCACCCCGAGCCCCAACCCCACGCGGCCGGACTGGAGCATCTACGCCCTCACCGAGAAGGGCGGCTCCTTCTACCCGGTCACCGCGCTCGTGCTCGACTGGGGCGAGCGGTGGTTCCAGTCGCCCGAGGGGCCCGCGCTGCTCATGACGCACGTCGAGTGCGGGAACGCGTTCCACCCGAGGCTCCAGTGCAGCGCGTGCGGCCAGCGGCTGCGCGGCCACGCGGTGCAGGTGGTGCGGGCCGGCGACGCGGTGGCCGCCGTGCGCGGCGGCAACGGCCGCCCGCTGCGGCAGGGCTTCCAGGGCCCGCGCAAGCGGCGCACCCCCGGCGGCTGAACCGCCCCGACCCCGGGGTGTGGACCGGGGCGGGTGGGCGCGGTATACAAGGCAGCACCGCTAACTGAAGTGCGGGCGGGCACCGGCCCGCCGCGCACGGCCGCCGTGCACCGCCACCGCTCGGGAAGGGACCTCCATGCCCATCGACACCGCCGGATCCCTGCTCACCCGGGCGATCACGCGGGCCGGCGACCGCGTCGCGCTGCGCGGCGGCGGCCAGGTGCGCACCCACCGGCAGCTGCTCGAGAACGCCTCGCGGTTCGCCAACGCCCTGGCCGGTGCGGGGCTGCGGCCCGGGGACCACGTGGCGCTCATGGTGGCCGACCGGGTCGAGTCGGTGGAGGCCTACGTCGGCTGCCTGATCGGCGGCTTCCCCGCGATCCACGTCAACGACCGCTGGGCCCCCCGCGAGGTCGAGGCCGTCCTCGCCGAGGCCGACGCGCGAGCCTTCCTCTACACCGGCCACGTCGCCCCCAAGCTCGCCGGGCTCGCCGCGCTCGAGGACATCGGCGTCGTGGTCGCGGTCGGCGAGCGCGCCGACGGGCGCCACCTCGACTGGCAGACGCTGCTCGCGGCCGCCTCGACCTCGACGCCCGACGTGCCGCGCGGGCCGGACGACCTCACGATCGTCGGCTTCACGAGCGGCACCACGGGCACGCCCAAGGGCGTGATGCACACGCAGTACTCGATGCTGCGGATCCTCCAGCACATGCCGGTCCACTTCGACCTCCGGCCGCGCAGCCGGTGCGCGATGACGGGGACGCTGTCCTTCGTCGCCGGCATCTGGGGCGTGGTGCTGCCCCATCTCTTCCTGGGCGGCGAGCTGTCGTTCATGTCCGGGCTGCCGGCCGACGAGTGGTGCGCCCGGATGATCGAGGAGGGCTCGAACTTCACCTACGTGCCCACCCCGCTGGCCTCCGCGTTCGCCGAGGAGCTCGGCCGCCAGCCGCGCGTGCTGGACACCCTGCGCACGGCCATGCACTCGGGCTCCCAGATGCCCGCGCCGGTGGTCCAGCGCGTGGTGGAGGCCACCCGGGGCCGGTTCGCGACGGCGTACGGCATGACCGAGACCGGCTCCTCGGTGACCCGCACGGAGAGCGCGGACTGGGAGGCCGGGTGCGAGGCGGACGACGTCTTCGCCAGCTCCGGCCGGGCCGTGCACATCATGGACCTGACCATCGTCGACGCCGACGGCCGAGTCCTGCCGCCCGGTGAGCCGGGCGAGATCACGGTGGGCTCGGACACCATGTTCGCCGGCTACTACAAGCGCCCGGACGCCACCGCCGAGGCCGTCGTCGACGGCCGGCTGCGCACGGGCGACATCGGACGCCTCGACGAGGCCGGCTACCTCTACGTCACCGACCGGCTCAAGGACATGATCGTGTCCGGCGGCATGAACGTGTTCCCGGCCGAGGTCGAGGCGGCGCTGGTGGACCTCCCCGGCCTGGAGGAGATCGCGGTGTTCGGCGTGCCGGACGAGAAGTGGGGCGAGACGGTGGTGGCCGTGGCGCGCCGCTCGGACCCGTCCCTGGACGAGGCGGCCGTGATCGCCGCGGCCCGCGAGCGGATCGCGTCGTACAAGAAGCCCACGACCGTGCGCTTCGTGGACGACCCGCTCCCGCGCACGGCGAGCCTGAAGATCGACAAGCCCGAGCTGCGCCGGCGGTGGGGGTCCGACCCCCAGGCGTGAGCGGCCGCCCGCCCGCGGGTGGGTGCTAGCTGAGGCGTTCGAGGACCATGGCCATGCCCTGGCCGCCGCCGACGCACATGGTCTCGAGGCCGATCTGCTTGTCGTGGTGGGTCAGGGAGTGGATCAGGGTGGTGGTGATGCGGGCGCCGGTCATGCCGAAGGGGTG
>WGLY01000034.1 GCA_016125335.1 Frankiales bacterium | reverse complement strand
CGCCGGTCAGCCACGCGATCGGGTCGTGCACGTCCCAGTCCGGGTGGAACCCGAGACCCACCGGGCCGAACGAGGGGGTGGTGTCCCGGTCGTCGACGGCGGTCATCGGGCACCTCCCACGGGCTCGGCTGGTTTCGGATGAATGTAGGAATGCTATCGGAGACCACCGACAGACACAACCCCTAACCCCAGTATTTCCAAGGGGTTTGGCCGATTCGCCTGTCCACAGGATGTGGACAGCGGGCCGCCGCTCGGAAGGCCCGCGGCTGTCGCCGCAACGCGGGATCGGGCACGGACGGACCGCTGGACGCAGCCTCGAACACGACCGTGTGGCTCCGCCCGGAGGCGCTCGCCCGGCTCGGCCCCGGGATGCCATCGCGTGGCTCGGCCTCGGGGAGCGATCGCATGGCCCAGCCTCGGGAGCGATCGTGTCGCCCGGCCTCGGGCGAGAGCCTGTGGCTCTGTCCCGTGCGCGACCTCGTGGCTCGGGCGCGGTCGCCGTGGCTCGGTCGGGACGCGACCCGGTGCCTCGGCCGCGGACGTGGCGCGGGTCAGCCGCGGACGCGCTCGTTGGCCGGGTCGTACAGCGGCCGCAGCGACACGGTGCACGGCCACTGGCGGTCGGCGATCTCGACGGTCCAGGTGCCCGAGGAGACCCACGCCGCGTCGGCGGCGCCGTCGCTCTCGACCATCGCGAGCCCGACTGCGCCGCCGAGGGTGTGGCCGTAGGAGCCGGCCCGCACGTAGCCCACCGGGACGCCGTCTCGCCGGACGACCTCGGCGTGCACGAGCATCGGCTCGGGGTCGCCGACGAGCACGCTCACGAGCCGACGCCGCAGCGGACCGGCCTCCTTGAGGGCGAGCACGGCGTCGCGGCCCCGGAACCCGCCGGGCTTGTCGAGGGCGACGGCGAAGCCGAGGCCGGCCTCGAGCACGGAGTCGGTGTTGTCGATGTCGTGGCCGTAGTCGCGGTAGCCCTTCTCCAGCCGCAGGCTGGCGAGCGCCTTGGTGCCCGCGTGCACCAGCCCGTACGCCGGGCCGGCCGCCACGATGCGGTCGTAGACGTGCACCGCCTGCTCGGCCGGCACGTAGAGCTCGTAGCCCAGCTCGCCGACGTAGGTGATGCGGATGCACAGCACGCGCGCGAAGCCGAGGTCGATCTCGCGCGCGGTACGGAACGGGAACGCCTCGTCGGACAGGTCGGCGCTGGTGAGCGACTGGAGCAGCTCGCGGGAGCGGGGCCCCTGCACGTTGATCTGCGCGTACGCGCCGGTCACGTCGGTGACGAACGCGTGGTGGCCCTCGAAGGCCCGCCGCAGGTGGGTCTCCACGTGGCGGTGGGCGGTGTCCGAGGCCACCACCCAGAACCGGTCGTCGGCCAGCTTGGTGACGGTGAGGTCGGCCTCGAGCCGGCCGAGCTCGTTGAGCCACTGCGTGTACGTGATGACTCCGCACGGGCCGTCGACGTCGTTGGCCGACACCCAGTTGAGGCGGGCGCCCGCGTCCCGGCCCTGCACGAGGAACTTGGACATGAACGACATGTCCATGAGCACGACGCCGGTCCGCGCGGCGTGGTGCTCCGCGGCCCAGCGGTCGAACCAGTCCGGGCGGCCCCACGTGAGCTCGCCGCGCTGCGGCGGCGTCCCGTCCTCGGAGTACCAGCCCGGGTTCTCCCAGCCGCTCACGTCGCGGAAGTACGCGCCGCGGGCCTCGAGCCGGTGGTGCAGCGGCGACAGCTTGGCCCCGCGGGCTGTCTGCATCGAGTGGTCCGGGTAGTGGCACGCGTACACGCGCCCGAGGCTCTCCACGGTGCGCGTGGCGCGGTACTCGGGGTTGCGCTGGTAGGTGTGCAGGCGGTCGATGTTGAAGCCGGTCACGTCGACGTCGGGATGGCCCGTGGTGATCCAGTGCGCCAACGCCCGGCCCATGCCGCCGCCGGTGAGGATGCCGATGGAGTTGAGCCCTGCCGCGACGAAGTAGTTGCGCAGCTCCGGCGCCTCGCCCACCACGGGCTGGAGGTCCGCGGTGAAGCTCTCGGGGCCGCAGAAGAACTTGCGGACGCCGACCTCGGAGGAGATCGGCACGCGGCTCATCGCGGCCTCGAGGTAGGGCGACATGCGCTCCCAGTCGGGCGGGATCTCGCCGAAGGAGAACGAGTCCGGCACCCGGGCCACGTTCCAGGGCGCGCAGACGGCCTCGAAGAGGCCGACCATCAGGCCGCCGCCCTCCTCGCGCAGGTAGGTGTAGTTGGCCGGGTCCTCGAGCACGGGGAACGACTTGTTGATCGAGTCGAACTCCTCGGTGATGAGGTAGTAGTGCTCGGCCGCCTGGAGCGGGATGTTCACCCCTGCCTGCTCGCCGAGCTGGCGCGCCCACATGCCGGCGCAGTTGACGACGTACTCGGCCTCGATGTCGCCGGCGGTCGTGGTCACGCCCGTGACGGCACCGCGGTGCGTCGTGACGCCGGTGACCGAGACGCCCTCGACGATGGTGGCGCCCTTCATGCGGGCGCCCTTGGCCAGCGCCATCGTGACGTCGACCGGGTTGGCCCGGCCGTCCTCGGCCACGTAGAACCCGGCCAGGACGTCGTCGACCCGGGCGAGCGGGAACAGGTCGAGCACCTCGCGTGGCGAGATCTCGTGGACGTCGACACCGCAGTACCGGTTGAACGCCGAGACCCGGCGGTACTCCTCGAGCCGGCCCGCGTCGGTGGCCAGCTCGATGAAGCCGACGGGCATGAACCCGGTCGACTGGCCGGTCTCCGCCTCCAGCCGCGAGTACAGGTCGCGGGTGTACTTGCGGAACTCGGTCGAGGTCTCCGAGGTCGAGCCGAAGGTGACCATGAGCCCGGCGGCGTGCCACGTGGTGCCGGAGGTGAGCCGGTCGCGCTCGAGAAGCACGACGTCGGTCCAGCCCATCTCGGCGAGGTGGTAGGCGACCGAGGTCCCGATGACGCCTCCGCCGATGACGACGACGCGGGCCCGGGACGGCAGTGACGGGGCGGCCATGGCCGCGAGAGTACGCGACTGCTGACCCGTGGGTCAGGAGCGCGGACGGCCGGATCCTGAGCGGCGCCGGACGGCCCGGTGAGGCTCCCGAGAGGTTCGGGGCCGACGTACTGCGTACAAATGAACGACCGTCCGCGCGGAACGGCATCCCCCCTTGCCGCCCGGCGCCCGCCGGGACCCCACCCCCAGGACCGCGGACGGCGGTTCCACACCGATCGGACCCGCACGCGCCCCCAGACGAAGGGTCCGGCCGGCCGGCCCCGCCTCACCCCCCCCGAGGCGGGGCCGGCCGGTGCGCGGGCCGGGGGAGGCGCGGGGCGGGGAGCGACCCCGGTCCCGTCAGAGGTCGGGCAGGTCCGGGTCGACCGGCGGCCGCCGTCCGGTCTCGGTCTCCCACAGGGAGAGCTGGCGCTCGAGCGCCTTCATCAGCTCGATCACGTGCGTGGGCGGCATCCGGACCCGGGCGCTCACGACGAGGTCCTGCACCAGGACGGGCTCCCCCTCGTGCTCGGCCATGGCCGCGGGCCCCCGCGCGGCGAGGAAGTCGATGACGAGGGACTCGGTGGTGTGCCACACGGAGGCGTAGTCCGCGGGCACGCCGACGACGTGCTCGGGCGGCAGCTCGATCTGGTGGGCGCGGCCCACCGGGTGCGGGGCGTCGGTCATGGCCCGACGCTACCGGCGTCCGGCGGGGGGACGTCGCCACGCGCGACGCAGGTCAGAGGCATGGTGCATCCCCCTCCTCATGGGTATGCTCCTCGCGGTTGCAGCACTTTCGTTCGTACTGGTTGCCGACGCGGCCCGCCGCTTCGTGACCGCGCTAGACACGTCCCCATGGGCAGGTCTGACACAACGACGGGAAGCAACCCGGACCGGGCAAAGGGCCCGATCCGCACCGTCCCCATGAGGAGACAACAGGTATGGCGCAGGGCACTGTGAAGTGGTTCAACGCGGAGAAGGGCTTCGGCTTCATCTCCCCCGACGGCAGTGACACGGACGTGTTCGTGCACTTCTCGGCGATCCAGGGGACGGGCTACCGCTCCCTGGAGGAGAACCAGCGCGTGGAGTTCGAGATCGGTCAGGGCCAGAAGGGCCCGCAGGCGGAGAACGTCCGCGCTCTCTGATCTTCTCGCTCGTCGGAACGCCCGCCCCGGTCACGGGGCGGGCGTTCCTGCGTCCGGGGGCCGCCCGAGCCCCCGCCGGCCACGTCGCTGCACCCGCTCCGCGTGGGGCCGACGCCGGGTCACACGCCTCGTCAGGGGTGGGCCGGACCGGCCCGGCCGACCCCCGCGCGCGGGCCCGGATCGGCCCTCCCGCATGACAGCGGTTACGGGGTTGTGGCCCCGGTCACGCGGCGCTTGTGCATTCGGTCACAAAGGGCTGCCATATCGGTCCGGGCCGTACCGGTAGGCCTGCGAGCCGGGCATCCTTGCGTCACTGTTGGACAGGGGACCGCCCCCGAACCGCTCCGCCGCACGCGATGGGACGAACAGCCATGCCGACGCTCCCCGGTCTCGAGAACCCGCCCACCCGCAACAAGAAGCTGCTCGAGTGGGTCGAGGAGACCGCCGCGCTCACGCAGCCGGACCGGATCGAGTGGTGCGACGGGTCGCAGGAGGAGTGGGACCGCCTCACCGCCCTCCTCGTCGACGGCGGCGCCTTCATCCGGCTCGACGAGACCAAGCGGCCCAACTCCTTCCTCGCGCGCTCGCACCCCAGCGACGTCGCCCGCGTGGAGGACCGCACCTTCATCTGCTCGCTGCGCGAGGAGGACGCCGGCCCCACGAACAACTGGGCCGACCCGGTCGCCATGCGCGCGACGCTGAAGGACAAGTTCGCCGGCTCGATGCGCGGCCGCACGATGTACGTGATCCCGTTCTCGATGGGCCCGCTCGGCTCGCGCATCTCCCAGCTCGGCGTCGAGATCACCGACTCGCCCTACGTCGTGGTCAACATGCGGATCATGACCCGCATGGGCTCGGCCGCGCTCGACCTCATCGGCGAGGACGGCGACTTCGTGCCGGCCCTGCACACCGTGGGCCACCCGCTCGAGCCCGGCGAGGCCGACGTCGCCTGGCCGTGCAACGCGGAGGAGTACATCGTCCACTTCCCCGAGACCCGCGAGATCTGGTCCTACGGCTCGGGCTACGGCGGCAACGCGCTGCTCGGCAAGAAGTGCTTCGCGCTGCGCATCGCCTCGGCCATGGCCCGCGACGAGGGCTGGCTGGCCGAGCACATGCTCATCCTCAAGCTCACCCACCCCAACGGCGACGTCCGCTACGTCACCGGCGCCTTCCCGTCGGCGTGCGGCAAGACCAACCTCGCGATGCTCGAGCCCTCGCTGCCCGGCTGGAAGGTCCGCACCATCGGCGACGACATCGCCTGGATCAAGCCGCAGCCCGACGGCACGCTGCGCGCCATCAATCCCGAGGCCGGCTTCTTCGGCGTCGCGCCCGGCACGGGCATGGACACCAACGCCAACGCGATCCGCTCGCTGGACGCCAACTGCATCTACACCAACGTCGCGCTGACCGACGACGGCGACGTGTGGTGGGAGGGCCTGTCCGAGCCGCCGGCGCACCTCGTCGACTGGAAGGGCAACGACTGGACGCCGGAGTCCGGCACCCCGGCCGCGCACCCCAACGCCCGGTTCACCGCGCCGGCGGGCCAGTGCCCGTCCATCGCGCCCAACTGGGAGGACCCGGCCGGCGTCCCCATCTCGGCCATCCTCTTCGGCGGCCGCCGCGCCTCCAACGTCCCGCTGGTGACCGAGGCCTACGACTGGGAGCACGGCGTGTTCGTCGGCGCCACGATCGCCTCGGAGAAGACGGCCGCGGCCGAGGGCACCGTCGGCGAGCTGCGCCGCGACCCCTTCGCGATGCTGCCGTTCTGCGGCTACAACATGGCCGACTACTGGAGCCACTGGCTGTCGATCGGCCGTGCCACGGACGCCGACAAGCTCCCGCGGATCTACCAGGTCAACTGGTTCCGCAAGGACGGCGACGGCTCCTTCATGTGGCCCGGCTACGGCGAGAACAGCCGCGTCCTGGCCTGGATCGTCGACCGGCTCGAGGGCCTCGCCGACGCCGTCGACACCCCGATCGGCCGCGTCCCCGTGGCCGGCGGGATCGACGTCGACGGCCTCGACGTCTCCGCGGAGACCATGGCCGAGCTGTTCCGCATCGACCCGGAGTCCTGGCTCCAGGAGGCCGACCTCACCGCCGAGTACTTCGCCCGCTTCGGCGACAAGGTGCCGGCCGAGCTGCACGCCCAGCTCGAGGCGATCCGCACCCGGCTCCAGCAGGCCTGACCCGCTCACGCCGAGGGCCCGCCCGCACAGCAGTGCGGACGGGCCCTCGGCGCGTGGAGGGGCCGGTCGTCACTCGCGCCGCAGTGCCTGCAGCCGCGGGCGCACGTCGAGGAAGTAGTAGGCCGCGGCCAGGACGCCGAGCAGCCCGAGCCAGCGGAACAGGATGCTCAGCAGCACCCCGGTGATGAGCAGGCCGAACCAGAGGGCGCGGGTGCCGCGACCGACCCGGCGCAGGTCGTCGTCGGACCGGCTCACGAGGTCGGCGATCGCCAGCACCTGGAGCAGGAACAGGGCGACGGACAGGAGGAGGTAGAGCACGGTCACGGGGCCACGCTACGAGGTCGCGCCGCCCGGCGCCGGGCCGGGTCAGCGGCCGATCGTGGCGACCATGAGGGCCTTGATCGTGTGCAGCCGGTTCTCGGCCTGGTCGAAGGCCACGTTGCGGGCCGACTCGAACACCTCGTGGGTCACCTCGAGGCCGTCGGCCATCCCGGTCGCCTCGGCGACCCGGCGTCCCACCACGGTGCTCGTGTCGTGGAAGGCGGGCAGGCAGTGCAGGAAGCGGGCCGAGTCGTTGCCGGTCAGCGCGAACGTGTCCGTGGAGACCTGGTAGGGCGCGAGCAGGCGCACTCGGTCGGCCCAGACCTCCTGGGGCTCGCCCATCGACACCCACACGTCCGTGTGCACGAAGTCCACGCCCCGCACGCCCTCCGTGACGTCCTCGGTGAGGGTCACGCGGGCCCCGGACGCCTGCGCGCGCCCGCGGGCGGCCTCCTGCACCTCCGCCGACGGCCACAGCTCGCGCGGGGCCACGATCCGCACGTCGGCGCCCATGATCGCCCCCATCACCAGCAGGGAGTTGCCCATGTTGGAACGGGCGTCGCCGAGGTAGGCGTAGGAGATCTCCGACGCGGGCCGGCCGCCGGCGTGCTCCTGCATGGTGAGGAAGTCCGCCAGCATCTGGGTGGGGTGCCACTCGTCGGTCAGCCCGTTGTAGACCGGGACGTCGCTGTGGGCCGCGAGCTCCTCGACGACCGACTGGGAGCTCCCGCGGTACTGGATCGCGTCGAACATGCGCGAGAGCACGCGGGCGGTGTCGGCCGCCGACTCCTTGTGCCCGATCTGCGAGCCGCTCGGGTCGAGGTAGGTGACGTGGCCGCCCTGGTCGTGGCAGCCCACCTCGAAGGCGCACCGCGTGCGTGTGGAGGTCTTCTCGAACACGAGCGCGACGTTGCGCCCGCGCATCCGCTGCTCCTCGGTGCCCGCGCGCTTGGCGGCCTTCAGCCCGGCCGCGAGGTCGATGAGGTGGGCGAGCTCGTCGGCGGAGAAGTCGAGCTCCTTGAGGAAGTCGCGGTTGCGCAGGTCGACGGTCACGCGGCGGCTCCTGGCGGCTCGGGGGTGTGGACTGCTCCGGTCAGTGCACAGCCTCGCGCACGATCGGGCAGCTCATGCACCGGGGTCCGCCGCGTCCGCGCCCGAGCTCGGAGCCCACGATCTCGAGCACCTCGATGCCGTGGCGGCGCAGGTAGGTGTTGGTGGTCGTGTTGCGCTCGTAGCCCACGATGACGCCGGGGGAGACGGCCAGGAAGTTGTTGCCGTCGTCCCACTGCTCGCGCATCGCGCCCAGCTGGTCGATCGGGGTCTTGAGCACCCGGATGGACTCCACGCCGATGGCGTCGGCGACGACGGGGAACAGCTCGGCGTGCTCGGTGACGCGGTAGTCGCCGTCCTCGCCGACGGGGTCGAGGCTGAAGCAGCGCAGGTCGTCGGGCAGGAACGGGTAGACGCTGAAGGCGTCGCGGTCGATCATCGTCATCGCCGTGTCGAGGTGCATGAAGGCCCGCGAGTGCGGCAGCTCGACGACGATCACCTTGCGCACGCTGCCGTGCCGGAAGTACTGCCGGGCGATGAACTCGATGCCCTGCGGCGTGGTGCGCTCGCCCATGCCGAGCATCACCGTGCCGTTGCCCACCACGAGGACGTCGCCCCCCTCGACCGTCGCCGGCTCGTGGTCCTCCTGGTCGTTGCCGTAGTAGAAGTGCAGCCCGGCGTCGCGGAACATCGGGTGGAAGTTCCACACCACGCGGCTGTTGATCGTCTCCCGCTTGCGCGCCGTCTTGGCCATGGGGTTGACCGACAGGCCGTCGTAGACCCACGCGGAGTTGTCGCGCTGGAAGAGGTGGTTGGGCAGCGGCGTCAGCAGGAAGTCGTGCGGGTCGAGGTAGGCCAGCAGCAGGCTCTCGGACTCGTCGACGTCGAGGTCGAGCCGGAGCATCCCCCCGATGAGCATGTCGACGAGGTCCTCGGCGACCGCGCCGGCCACGATCTCGTCGAGGCGGCCCTCCAGCTTGGGCCCGAACCGGGTGGCGGTGGTGAAGACCTCCTGGAGGAACTCGCGCGCCCCGGGCTGGTCGATCGCCGTGGCGAGGAGGTCGGCGAACAGGTGCACCTCGACGCCGCGCGAGCGCAGGGTCTCCGCGAACGCGTCGTGCTCGGCTCGGGCGCGCGCGGCCCACATGACGTCGTCGAAGAGCAGCTCGTGGACGTTCTGCGGGGTGAGCCGCGAGAGCTCGAGGCCTGGGCGGTGCAGGATCACCTGCCGGAGGTCGCCGACCTCGGAGTCGACGTGGAAGGGCGTCACGCGGGCTCGCCACGGGCCATGCCGGCAGCCCCTCAGTCGCGCGTGAAGTCGGAGGCGGCGCGCAGACCCGCGCCCTTCTCCCGCCCGTACTCCGAGAGCGAGCTACGCGCGTAGATGCGCTCGCGCTCCTCCTCGGTGAGCCCGCCCCACACCCCGTAGGGCTCGCGCGCGCGGATGGCGTAGTCGGCGCACTCGAGGCGGACGGCGCACCGCGCGCACACGGACTTGGCGGCGCGGTCGCGGCGCACGCGGGACAGCCCGCGTTCGTTCTGCGGATGGAAGAACAGGGCCGTATCGGCGTCACGGCAGGCGCCGTGCTCCTGCCAGTCCCACGTCGCGTCCAGGGGAACCTGAGCGAGCGGTTGCTGCGGCATGCCAACCTCCCCGTGCAGTGCTCGCGGCCGGCGCCCGTGCTCTGCGATCGTCCTGTTCGGTGCGGGGGCCCTCGTGGTTCCCGTGGAAGGATCCCTACAGGAAGGAGCCTACGCGGACGCGGGCCTTCCGGACCAGATTCTGCCGCACCTCGTCGTGATGTCCGTCACCCGTGCCTCTTCGGCGGGTGAGAAGGCATCCTGGTGCCGTGACGCTCGAGCCGCTGGACGTGCCTCCCGCCCTGCCTGCCGCGGGCCGCCTGCTGGTGGCCGCGCCGGTCCTCGACGACCCGAACTTCGCCCGCGCCGTGGTGCTGCTGCTCGACCACGACGAGGAGGGCAGCCTCGGCATCGTCATCAACCGGCCGTCCCACGTGCCGGTGGGGGCGGTGCTGCCGCCGTGGGACGGGCGCACGACGGGCACCGACGTCCTGTTCAGCGGCGGCCCCGTCGCCGACGACAGCGCCCTCGCACTGGGCCTGCTGCCCGGCCCGGTCGACGGCCCGGAGCCGGAGGGGTTCCGCCGCGTGGCCGGCCCGTTCGGCCTCGTCGACCTCGACCAGGACCCGGACGAGTCGCTGGCCGGGCTCACCGCCATCCGGATCTACGCCGGATACGCCGGCTGGGCCTCGGGCCAGCTCGACGACGAGGTGCACGAGGGCGCGTGGTACGTCGTCGACGGCGGCCCGGACGACGTGTTCGACGCCGAGCCCGAGGACCTCTGGCAGCGCGTCCTGCGTCGTCAGCGCGGCGACCTCGCCTTCGTCGCGACGCCGTCGACGGACCCGTCCCTCAACTGAGCGCGTCCACGCCGACGGGCCGGCCGCGACGACCCGCCGCGGGCCTACGATGACGGGATGACGACGCCGCTCGAGCCCCTGCCCCTGGCCGACCCCGAGACCGCCCGCGGGGTCCTGGTGGAGGAGCGTCCCGACACCCAGGTCGAGGACGGCGACCACGAGCGCTTCGCGCACTACGTGAAGAAGGACCAGATCGTGGAGTCGGCGGTGACCGGCAAGCCCGTCATCGCCCTGTGCGGCAAGGTGTGGGTGCCCGGCCGCGACCCGGACAAGTTCCCGGTGTGCCCCGACTGCCGGCGCATCATCGAGGCGATGTTCCCGTCCGGCGGGGACGGCTCCTGAGCGCGACCGACGGGCCCGGACCCACCCCGAGCGGAACGCCCGAGGGGCCGCTGCCGGCCTCGGCCCCGGCCCCGCCCAGCCTCGAGCTGCTGGCGGAGGCCGTGACCGACCAGGACGCCCGGGTGAGCGAGCCCGTGCACACGCGGCCGCGCCCGGTCGTCGAGGACCAGGGCCTGTTCGGCCCGCGCTACCGCTCCATGACGCTCGGCGTCGTCCTCGTGATGACGATGTTCGCGTTCGAGGGCGTGGGCGTCGCCACCGCGATGCCGGTGGTGGCACGGGCCCTCGACGGGCTCGGCGCCTACGCGTGGGCCTTCAACGGCTACGTCGTGTCGAGCCTCGTGGCCATGGTGGTCGCGGGGGAGTGGTGCGACCGGGCCGGGCCGCGGGCGCCCCTGCTGCTGGGGGTCTCGCTCTTCGGCGCGGGCGCGCTGCTGGCCGGGGCCGCGTGGTCGATGCCGGTGCTGGTGCTCGCCCGCGTGGTGCAGGGGCTCGGCGGCGGGCTGTCGATCGTGACGGTGTACGTCGTGATGGGCCGGGCCTTCCCGGACAGCCTGCGACCGAGGGCGTTCGCGCTGCTCTCGGCCGCCTGGGTGCTGCCCGCGATCGTGGGCCCGCTGGTCTCGGGCTTCCTCACCGACTACGTCTCGTGGCGGGCGGTGTTCTGGCTCGTCGTGCCCTTCGTCCTGCCCCCGATCCTGCTGCTGGCCCCGCGGCTCGCACGCCTCGGCGGCGCGCTCACGGACGGGCCGCGCCGCCGGGGGAGGGTCCGGCTCTCGCTGGTGGCCGCCGCCGGCCTGGCCCTGCTCCAGGAGGGCGGCACGCGCCGCGGCCCGGCCGGGGTCGTGATGGCCGCGGTCGGGGTCGTGCTGCTGCTCCCGGCGCTGCGCCGGCTGCTGCCGGCGGGCTCGCTGCGCTTCGCCCGGGGGCTGCCCACCGTGGTCGTGATGCGCGGCATCCTGGCCGGCGCCTTCTTCGCCAGCGAGGCGTTCGTCCCCCTCGCGCTGCGCACCGTGCGCGGCGTGTCCACCACGCAGTCGGGCCTCACCCTCACCATCGGCGCGGTCGCCTGGGCGGTCGGCTCGCAGCTCCAGGGCCGGCTCTACGGCCGGGTGCCGCGGCACCTCCTGGTTCAGACGGGCGCGGGGCTCGTGGCCCTGTGCATGGCCACCCTGCCGCTCTCGCTCGACCCGTCCGTGCCCTTCTGGGTCGCGGCGTTCTCATGGTTCGCCGGGGCCGTGGGCATGGGCCTGTGCTTCGGCGCGATCGGGACCCTGACCCTCGAGCTGTCGCCGCCGGAGGACCAGGGGGCCAACGTCGCGGCGCTCCAGGTGTGCGACTCGGTCGGCTCGGTGCTCCTCGTGGGGCTCGCGGGGGCGATCTACGGCACCGCCTTCGCGGCCGGGCCGGTCGGCGCCGCCACGTTCGTGACGATCTGGCTGGTCATGGCCGTGGTCGCCGCGCTTGCCGTGGTGGCCGGCGGCCGGATCCGGCAGCCGGCCTGACGCACCCGGCGTCCGCACTAGCACGGACCGGGCGTGACACGGGCCACCACCCGGGTCGGCATGTCGTCGGCCGTCGCCTCCTAGAGTCGCTCACCTATGTCAGCCCCCGCCTCCCACCTGTCCCCGGCCTACCCGGGCCGTGCCGCCCGCGGCACGGCCGACCGGCTGCGCGCCTGGCAGCAGGCGGCGCTCGACGCCTACCTCGCCCGCGGCCCGCGCGACTTCCTCACCGTCGCGACCCCCGGCGCCGGCAAGACGACGTACGCCCTGCGGCTGGCCGCCGAGCTCCTCGACCGGCGCGTGGTGGAGCGGGTGGTGGTGGTCGCCCCCACGGAGCACCTCAAGACGCAGTGGGCCGAGGCGGCAGCCCGTGTGGGCATCCCGCTGGACGCCGGCTTCTCCGGCGCCGTGGGAGTGACGAGCAGCGACTACCTCGGCGTCGCGCTCACCTACGCCGGGGTGGCCGCTAACCCGCTGCTGCACCGGCGCCGCGTGGAGGACCGCCGCACCCTCGTGGTGCTCGACGAGGTGCACCACGCCGGCGACTCGCTCTCGTGGGGGGAGTCGCTGCGCGAGGCGTTCGAGCCGGCCACCCGCCGGCTCGCGCTCACCGGCACGCCGTTCCGCAGCGACGTCAACCCGATCCCGTGGGTGACCTACGCGCCCGGTCCGGACGGCGTGCCGCGCAGCACGGCCGACCACGTCTACGGCTACGCCGACGCGCTGCGCGACCACGTGGTGCGGCCCGTGCTGTTCCTGGCCTACAGCGGCCGCATGCGGTGGCGCACCCGCGCGGGCGACGAGGTGAGCGCCCTGCTGGGCGCCGAGCAGGCCAAGGACGTCACGCGTCAGGCGTGGCGGACCGCGCTGGACCCGCAGGGCGAGTGGATCCCGCAGGTGCTGCGCGCTGCCGACCGCCGGCTCACCGAGGTGCGCAAGCACGTGCCGGACGCCGGCGGCCTGGTGATCGCGGGCGACCAGACGAAGGCGCGCGCGTACGCCCGCCAGCTCGAGGCCATCACGGGCGCGCGTCCCACGGTCGTGCTCTCCGACGACCCGCGCTCGGGCGCCCGGATCTCCGAGTTCGCGGCGTCGACCGACCGCTGGATGGTGGCCGTGCGCATGGTGAGCGAGGGGGTCGACGTCCCCCGCCTGATGGTGGGCGTCTACGCCACCCCGGCCTCGACGCCGCTCTACTTCGCCCAGGCCGTCGGCCGCTTCGTGCGTGCCCGGCGCCGGGGGGAGACGGCGAGCGTCTTCCTGCCCAGCGTGCCGCCCCTGCTCCGCCTGGCCGGCGAGCTCGAGGAGGAGCGCGACCACGTCCTGGGCCGCCGCGCCGAGGGCACCTGGAGCGAGGAGGACGTCCTCGTGGCGCAGGCGCTGGCGCAGCGCGACACCGCGGACGTGCTCGTCGAGGAGCAGCTGGCCTTCGAGGCGCTGGAGAGCGAGGCGACCTTCGACCGCGTGCTCTTCGACGGGGGCGAGTTCGGCGCGCCGCCCACCACGGACGAGGAGGAGGACTTCCTCGGCATCCCGGGCCTGCTCGACGCCGACCAGGTCTCCGACCTCCTGCGCGCCCGCGGCCGTCGCGCGCCGGATCCCGCGCCGCCGACCGCCGCC
This sequence comes from Frankiales bacterium, assembly GCA_016125335.1. Lineage (NCBI taxonomy): Bacteria > Bacillati > Actinomycetota > Actinomycetes > Frankiales > Frankiales bacterium. The sequence continues at coordinate 40,383 of WGLY01000034.1, read as the reverse complement.
GCGGTCACCGACGTCCCTGCGCTGCGGCGCGAGCTCGCCGACTGCGTGCGGGCCTACGCCCGGCAGACGGGCATGTCGCAGGCTGCGGTGCACGCCGAGCTGCGCCGCGTGTGCGGCGGCCCCGAGGTGCCTCGCGCCGGTGCGGCCGACCTGCGCGCACGCATCGGAAAACTGCGCGACTGGGCCGTGGGCCGTCGTTAGCCTCGAACGCGCGCTGCCTCCGGCGGCGGACGGGAGGGGGAACGCGTGGCGACCGAGGTCAGGCCTCCCTCGCGCCGCGAGGTGCTGGGCAGCGCCGCCATCACCGTCGCGGTCTGCGCGGGCGTCGGCCTCGCGGCCACGGCGCTGATCGGCAGCGTCGGCGTGTTCGTCGACATCGCGCTCACCGACAAGACCGCCGACGCCTCGACGCAGACCGGCCTGCCGCCCTGGCTGGTCGACCTCATGTTCGTGCTGGTCGTGCTCGTGGTGTGGCCCGCGGTCAGCCGGCTCGGCCACGGCACCCCGGGGTACGGCGTCGTCGAGCTGAAGTCCTTCGACCTCGCGGGCGAGCCGCTGCGCCGCGGGCGGGTGTGGCTCATCACGGGGATCCCGCTGCTGGTGCTCGTGCTGGCCGAGCTGGCCGGTCACCCTGCCGCCGGGCTCGCGGTGCTGGTCGCCGCATGGGCGCCCTGCCTGCTGCGCCACGACCGGCGGACCACGCTGGACCTGCTGCTCGGCGTCCGGCCCCACTCGACCGCCACGCCCCGCACCGCGACCCCGCACCCCTGGGCCGTGCGCGAGCAGCCGGGGCCCGAGGGGCGCTGACCCCGGCGTCCACCCCCGGCGCGGGGGGCGCCGACCGCCCGCTGGCACAATGTCCGCGGCGCGGGGCGGTCCCGACGCCATCCCCGGAGGTCCCTGTGCGCCGATCGTTGATCGTGCTCGCGCCGGCTGTCGCGCTGCTGCTCGCGGCGTGCGGCTCGTCCACGAGCGACTCCACGTCGAGCTCCGCCGGCTCGGCGAGCCCGTCCGACACCGCCGTCGCGGCGACCTCGGCGTCGGCCTCGGCCGACCCGTGCACGCCCGACCAGCTGCAGACCCTCAAGCCCGGCACGTTCACCGTGGCCACCGGCAGCCCGGCGTTCCCGCCGTGGGTCATCGACGACAAGCCCGAGAACAAGAAGGGCTACGAGGCCGCCGTGGCGTACGCGGTCGCGGAGAAGCTCGGCTACGCCGACTCCGACGTCGTGTGGACCCGGACGACCTTCGACGGCGCCATCGCCCCCGGGCCGAAGAAGTTCGACGTGAACATCCAGCAGTTCTCGATCACCGACGCCCGCAAGAAGGTCGTGGACTTCTCGTCGAGCTACTACGACCTGACCCAGGCGGTCGTGTCGTACAAGGGCAGCCCGATCGCCAACGCCACGACCGTGGCCGAGCTCAAGAACGCCAAGCTCGGCGCGGCCGTCGCCACCACGTCGCTGCAGGCCATCACCGACGTCGTGGGCTCCAAGCCGGCGGTGTTCAACGACAACGCGGCCGCCGTCACGGCGCTGAAGAACAAGCAGATCGACGGCCTCGTCGTCGACCTGCCCACGGCCTTCTACCTCGTGGGCGCCGAGCTCGACAACGGCGTGATCGTGGGCCAGCTGCCCAACACGGCGGACTCCAAGGAGAGCCTGGGGATGCTGCTGGCCAAGAACAGCCCGCTGACGACCTGCGTGACCCAGGCCGTCGACGCCCTGCGCGCCGACGGGACCCTCGCGGCCCTTCAGGAGAAGTGGCTGGCCAACCAGGGCGCCCCCGTCCTGTCGTGAGCCTCGACTCCCCCTCGGGGGCCGCGCGCGCCGCGGCCCCCGAGGACTGGGCGCCGAGCGAGCACGAGCTCGCCCGGCGTGCTGCGCGGCGGGCCCAGAACCTGCGGCGCGTCGTTGTCGCCGGCGTCTCGTCCGTCGTCGTCATCGGGGCCATCGTCGGGCTGGTCCTGACCTCGTCGGGCTGGCCGGTCGTGCAGTCCACGTTCTTCGACGTGTCCTACGGCTGGTCGGTCGTGCCCGCGATCTGGGAGGGCTTCAAGCTCGACCTGCTGCTCGTGGTGGTCTCGACGGTCTTCATCGCCATCATGTCGATGCTGCTCGCGCTCACCCGCACGTCGCGATCGGCCGCGCTGGCCCCGTTCCGCGGCCTGGCCACGGTGTACGTCGACATCTTCCGCGGCATCCCGATCCTGCTGGTGATCTACCTGATCGGTTTCGGCATCCCGGCTCTGGACCTGCCGGTGATCTCCGGTGCCGACGTCGCCGTGCTCGGCACCGCGGCGCTCGTGGTCACCTACTCCGCCTACGTGTCCGAGGTGATCCGCTCGGGCGTGCTGTCGGTGCACCCGAGCCAGCGCGCGGCCGCCCGGTCGCTGGGGCTGTCGCCGGGACAGACGATGCGCCACGTCGTCATGCCCCAGGCGCTGCGCCGCGTGGTGCCGCCCCTGCTCAACGACTTCGTGTCGCTGCTCAAGGACGTGAGCCTCATCTCCGTCCTCGGCGTCGTGGAGGGCGTGCGCCAGGCGCAGATCGAGGCGTCGCTGACCTTCAACTACACCCCCTACGTCGTCGTGGCGGTCATGTTCCTCATCGTCACCGTCCCGCTCACCCGGCTCACGGACTGGGTGCTGGCGCGGTCCATCGCGCGGCAGAACGCGCAGGGCACGGCATGAGCGCGCAGCCGCTGCTCGAGCTGCGCGGGGTGCGCAAGACCTTCGGGTCCGAGGTGGTGCTGCGCGACGTCGATCTCGTCGTCCCCGAGCACACGGTGACCGTCCTCATCGGCGCCTCGGGCTCCGGCAAGTCGACCCTGCTGCGCTGCATCAACCAGCTCGAGCTCATCGACGACGGCCTCGTGCTCTTCGAGGGTGTCGACCTCGCCGACCCGCGCGCCGACGCCGACGAGATCCGGCGCCGCATCGGGATCGTGTTCCAGGCGTTCAACCTCTTCCCGCACATGACGGTGCTCGACAACATCACCCTCGCGATGCGCCGGGTCCAGCGCACCCCGCGGGCGGAGGCCGAGCGCACCGCGATGGACCTGCTCGCGCGGTTCTCGCTGGCCGACAAGGCGGGCCAGTACCCCGACCGGCTCTCGGGGGGTCAGCAGCAGCGGGCCGCGATCGTGCGCGCGCTCGCGCTCTCGCCCAGGCTCATGCTCTTCGACGAGGTCACCTCCGCGCTCGACCCGGTGCTGGTCAACGAGGTGCTCGCCGTCGTGCGCGACCTGCGCGCGGACGGCATGACCATGGTGATCGCCACGCACGAGATGGGCTTCGCCACCCAGGTGGCCGACGAGGTCGTGTTCCTCTGCGACGGCGTGATCGTCGAGCGCGGGGCGCCGCAGCAGGTCCTGCACGAGCCGTCGGACCCGCTGACGCAGGGGTTCCTGGCGCGCGTGCACGAGGCCGGGCGGCTGTAGGCACCGCTCCAGGATCGTGCGGGGACACGCTGCGCGATGGCGCACGCGTGCCCAGCCGAGTCCCTACGCTGGTCGCGTGGGCGCGGCGCCCGCCGTGCGCGGAAAGGGAGACCACATGTCCATGACAGCGGACGCCGAGGAGCGCGAGGCGCTCGCCAGCATCGGCCGCAGCTGGTGGCTGCTGCTCGCCGTGGGGGTGCTCACGCTCCTGCTGGGCATCGCCTGCCTGGTCTGGACCGACAAGACCGTGACGGTCCTGGCGATCCTCTTCGGGCTCTACCTGCTGGTCAGCGGGATCTTCCAGGTGGCGCAGTCGTTCTCGCACACGGTGAACCGCGGCCTGCTGGCGGTCACGGGGATCCTCGGGATCATCCTGGCCGTGTTCATGTTCAAGGCGCTGCACAACGACAACGAGGCGGAGCTGCTGGCGCTCTTCATCGGTCTCGCCTGGCTGTTCCGCGGGATCACCGAGCTCGTCGTCGGCCTTCAGGCGCGCGGCGTCGACGGGCGCGCCTGGCTCATCACCGGCGGGATCCTGCTGATCGTCGGGGCCATCGTCGTGTTCGTGTGGCCGAGCCTCGCCGTGAGCACGCTGGTGGTGCTCTCGGGCATCGTGCTCATCGTCGTGGGCATCAGCGAGATCTGGGGAGCCTTCCAGGTCAAGCGGCTCGCCGGGGTCTGAGCACGCGGACGTCGCCGATGGCGCTGCCGGACGATCCGGCGGCGCCATCGGTGTTTCCGTCCCAGGACGCGGGGCAGTGTGAGTCGCCCCACGCTCCGCGCGCGGGGCATGGCGCGGTGTCCGCAGAGCCGTGTCAGAGTGTGAGCGGACGCGCCACGCCGGACTCCGTGCGGCAGAGTGGGACGCGGGACACGAGAGAGACGGAGGTGGCAGGCGTGGTTGCCGAGACCAGCCAGACGCTCGACCGCGGGCTCACCGTGCTGGAGCTGCTGTCGGACGCGTCGGACGGCCTGACCGTCACCGAGATCGCCGCACGCCTCGGGGTGTCGCGGACCGTCGTCTACCGGCTCGTCGTCACCCTGGAGCAGCACGCGCTGCTGCGCCGCGGCGGTGACGGGCGCTGCCGGCTCGGCATGGCCGTGCTCGCGCTCGCGCGCCAGGTGCAGCCGGTGCTGCGCGAGGCCGCCGTCCCCGCGCTGCGGCGGCTGGCCGATTCCGCCGGCGCCACGGCGCACCTCACGGTGGTCGACGGCTCCGACGCGCTCGCCGTCGCCGTCGTGGAGCCCACCCGCTCGGACTTCCACGTCGCCTACCGCGTGGGCGCCCGCCACCCGCTCGACCGCGGGGCGGCCGGTCGCGCCGTGCTCGCGGCCCGCGCCAGCGGCGGCCGACCCTTCGAGCCCGGCTGGGTCGTCTCCACCGGTGAGCTGCAGCCCGGGGCGTCCGGTGTCGCGGCCCCGCTGCTCGGCGTCGCCGGGATCGAGGCTTCCGTCGGCGTCGTGGCCCTCACCGACCTGCCCATCGACGACGTCGGCCCTAAGGTGCTGCGCGCCGCCGGCGAGGTCTCCCGCGCCCTGCGCTAGGCACGACACCGGGACGGCGGCGACGCCGCGTCAGTAGCAGCCCGTCGCCGTGGCCGGCACCACCTCGACCGCGTGGCGCACGGTGAGCTTGGAGTAGCGCGGGTCGACCGAGTGCACGAGCACCGCGAACGGCCGCACGCCGCCGTCGCTGCCGTGCGCGTAGCCGGCGAGCCCGATGGTGTCGAACAGCGTGCCGGTCTTGGCGGACACCAGGCCGCGGGCGCACGACGTGGGCCTCGTGGTGAAGCGGTGCGCCGACGCCGAGAGCGTGCCGCTGACCCCGGCCACGGGCAGCCACCCGCGCAGCGGGTTGAGCTCGGGGTGGTACGGCGAGTCGGCCACGGTGAGCAGCTGGACGAGGCCGCGGGCCGAGACCCGGTCGTCGCGGGAGACCCCGGAGCCGTCGTAGAGCCGCCATCCCCGGACGTCGACGCCGAGCGAGCGCAGCGTGGCGAGCTCGGTCGCGCTCGCGGCCGCCCACCCCGCGCCGGCACCCGAGTGCAGCGCGTTCTGGCGGAACAGCATCTCTGCGACGTCGTTGTCGCTCACGAGCAGCATCCACCGCAGCGCGGCGCCTGAGCTGTTGCCGGCGAAGCGGGCCACCTCGGCGGCGCCCGCGGCCGCCCGGGCCCGGCCGGTGTAGACGACGTGGGGGCGCAGGTCCGGCCGGTCGGCCAGCAGGCCGCGCAGGGCGGTGCCCACCTGCCCGGCGAAGTACGCCGCGACGTCGGCGGAGGTGTCCCAGCCGTTGCGCAGGTCGCGCACGAGCGGGCGCACCGGGGTCACCACCCAGGGCTGGTAGGACGACGTCCAGCCCAGTGCGGCGCTCGGCCGGGGGAAGAGCGTGTCGTCCACCTCGACGGTGTAGCGGACCACGCGCGGCGGGGTGCCCGCCGGCGGTGGTGTCGCCGGTGCGGCCGGCACGGCCGGCAGCAGGGCACGGGCCGTGTCCCGCGCGAGGCTGCGCAGCTGGCTGCTGGTGAGCAGCGGGTCCCCGCCGGCCACGAGCACCAGGTCGCGCGCCGACGTCCCGGCGACCACCCGGGTGGGGAACCGGGTGCCGGTCCCGAGCACGTGCAGCGTGGTGACGGCGGTGGCGAGCTTGGTGGTGGACGCCCCGCGCATCGGCGTACCGGCGCCGGAGGACCACAGCACCGCGCCGGTGACGGGGTCGGTGACCATCCCGGTGCGGTAGCGGCCCAGCGCCCGGGCCGCGGCGACCCGGCGCGGCACCAGCGAGGCGATGCGGCGGTCGAGCAGGGCGGGCAGCCGCGTGCCGGCCACGGGGGCGGTCCGCGGTGCCGGCGGGAGCGGCGGGGCGCTGGCGGAGGCGGGCGTGGACGCGGGGAGGACGGACGCGCCCACGGCGAGCGCGGCGACGACGAGGAGTCGCCGGCGGGCGGTTGTGGTCGCGGTGGGCATGCGTGGACGGTACCGACGCGGCGGCGCGGAGTCGTCGTCCGACCGGTGGGTGCGCGTGCCGCGGCGCCCGGCGTCCCGCTAGCGGACGTCGACCGGCTGCGCGGCGGCGTCGGCGGCCGCCCTCACCAGCGGGAGCACCCGGTGGCCCACCTGCGTGGCGAGGGCGATCACCGTGGAGGTGCGGCCGATCCCCTCGGTGGCGACCACCTGGTCGATCACGCGCTGGAGGTCGGCGTTCGAGCGCGCGACGACGCGGCACAGCAGGTCGCCGCTGCCGGTGATGGTGTGCACCTCGAGCACCTCGGGGATCGAGGCGAGCCGGGCGCCGATGGCGTCGTGGCCGGACTGCACGATCTCGAGGGTGACGAACGCGGTGACGGGGAAGCCGAGCGACACCGTGTCGATCTGCGGGCCCCACCCCACGACCACGCCGCGCGCCGCGAGCTTGTCGAGCCGGGCCTGCACCGTGCCCCGGGCCAGCCGGAGCCGGCGGCTCGCCTCGAGGACGCCGATGCGCGGCTCCGCGGCGAACAGGTCCAGGATCGCCGCGTCCACCGAGTCGACGGTCACGGCATCGGGCATCTCGACCACTCCCTCGTCGCTCGGCTGGACGAAATGTGCAGCCGAGTGGAGCCTAGCGCGCCAGAACGGGGCAGTCTGACCGTCGTGTCGTGGGCGTGTTGTCAGGTGAGGCTTCCCTTGCCAGCCTGGCGCGCATGACCCAGACCGCCACCCCCGAGACCACCGTCACCCGCGACCCGTTCCCGCTGCGGGGCATGGACGCCGTCGTGTTCGCCGTGGGCAACGCCAAGCAGGCCGCGCACTGGTACTCCTCGGCGTTCGGGATGCAGGTGGTGGCCTACCGCGGCCCCGAGAACGGCGACCGCGACCACGCCTCGTACGTGCTCGAGAGCGGGTCGGCGCGCTTCGTCATGGTGGGCCCGGTGCACGCCGGCGCACCTGTCGCGGCCCGGGTGGCCGCGCACGGCGACGGCGTCATGGACCTCGCGCTCGAGGTGCCCGACGTCCCGGCGGCCTACGCCTACGCGACCGAGCACGGCGGCACCGGGCTCGAGGCGCCGCACGAGATCACCGACGAGCACGGCACCGTGGTGCTCGCGGCGATCGCGACCTACGGCGACACCCGGCACACGCTGGTGGACCGCTCGCGCTACACCGGGCCCTACCTGCCGGGGTTCGTCGCGCGCTCGACCCGGGTGCCGGCCCCCGAGCGCCGCTACTTCCAGGCGATCGACCACTGCGTGGGCAACGTCGAGCTCGGCCGCATGGACGAGTGGGTCGAGTTCTACCACCGCGTGATGGGCTTCACGAACATGGCCGAGTTCGTCGGCGACGACATCGCCACCGACTACTCGGCCCTGATGAGCAAGGTCGTGGCCGACGGCACGCGCAAGGTGAAGTTCCCGCTGAACGAGCCGGCCGTCGCGCGCAAGAAGAGCCAGATCGACGAGTACCTCGAGTTCTACGGCGGCCCCGGCGTGCAGCACATCGCCCTCAACACCGGCGACATCCTGGCCACGGTCGACGCGATGCGCGCCGTCGGCGTCGAGTTCCTCGAGACCCCGGACTCCTACTACGACGACCCCGAGCTGCGCGCCCGGATCGGCGAGGTGCGCGTGCCCGTCGAGGAGCTCAAGGCGCGCCGGATCCTCGTCGACCGCGACGAGGACGGCTACCTGCTCCAGATCTTCACCAAGCCCGTGCAGGACCGCCCGACGGTGTTCTTCGAGCTGATCGAGCGGCACGGCTCCCTCGGCTTCGGCAAGGGCAACTTCAAGGCGCTGTTCGAGGCCATCGAGCGCGAGCAGGAGCTGCGCGGCAACCTCTGACGCCCCGAGCCGGTCCGGTCCGCCGGGCCTACCAGGGGACGATGCTGCCGTCCCAGGAGAAGAGCTTCCCGCTGGGCCCGTCGTCGGGCAGCTGGACGAGCCGGACGACGGCCTCGGCGGCCTCGGCCGGGTCGCCGCCGGCCGCGGCGCGCGCATTGAGCCGGGTGGCCCGAAGCCCCGGCGCGAGCGCGTTCACCGTGATCCGGTCGGGCGCCAGCGCATGGGCGTAGAACAGCGTGAGGGCGTTGAGCGCCGTCTTCGACGACCGGTAGGCGGCGCCCGACCCGCTCGTGGCGGCGCGGTGGTCGAACTGCGGGTTGGGGCCGGTGCTCCAGGTCAACGACCCCGTCCCGCTGGAGACGTTCACGATGCGGCCTCGTGCGGATCGCCGCAGCGCCGGGAGGAAGGCGTTGGTGACGGCGACGACGCCGAAGACGTTGGTCTCGTAGGTCCGGCGGAAGACCTCGACGTCGGTGTCGGTGATCAGGTCGGCGATGTCGAGGGAGATGCCCGCGTTGTTGACCAGCGCGTCGAGGTGCGGGACCCGGGCCGCCGCTGCGTCGATGCTGTCGCGGCTGGTGACGTCGAGTGACAGGACCTCGGCGCCGATCTCGGCAGCCACCTGGTCGCCCTTGTGGGGGTCGCGCGCGCCGACCAGCACCTGCCAGCCCTGCCCGCTGAGCTGCCGGGCGGCCTGGAGGCCGATCCCGCTGGTGCCGCCGGTCACGAGGACACGAGGTGAGCTCATGGCACGTAACCTGGTCGGGCGGGGCCTCGGGAACCAGGCCCTGTCAGTCCCCCTCAGGGAGGCCACGGTGGAGCGAGCGGCGCTGGCCTCGTTCCTGCGCCGGCGGCGCACCGCGCTGCCGGCGACCCAGGCGCTCGGCCGACGCCGGACGCCGGGGCTGCGCCGCGACGAGGTCGCCGAGCGGGCGCACATCTCGGTGGACTACTACAAGCGGCTCGAGCAGGCGCGAGGCGCGCGCCCGTCGCCGCCCGTGCTGCAGGCGCTCGGCGATGCGCTCGAGCTGGGTGGAGCCGACGTCGCGCGGCTGTTCCGGCTCGCCGGCCACGAACCCCCGATCGCCCGGGTCGTGCCACGCACCGTGCGCCCCCACGTGGCCGACCTCCTGGACCGCGTGGGCCCGGCAGCCGTGATCGCGACCGCGGCCGACTACGAGGTCATCGCCGCCAACGCCCACGCCAGGCTGCTGCTGCCCGACCTGACCGTCGGCACCAACCTCGCGCGCCGGTTCTTCCGGGACCGGCTGGCCTGGAGCAGCGCCGGGGACGACTTCGCCGACGTCGCGGTCGCCCGGCTGCGGGCCGCGGCCACCCGCTACCCCGCCGACGACACCCTGCAGTGCCTGGTCGCCGGGCTCCGGGCTGCCAGCCAGTGGTTCGACGCGCTCTGGGCCAGCGAACCAACCACCACGCACGGGCGACGGCACAAGACCATCCCGCACGCGACCCTGGGGGCGGTCCCCGTCACGTGCGACGTCCTGCTGGTGCCCGACGACGACCAGCAGATCGTGTTCATGACCCCGGAGCCGGGGACCTCGGCCGCCGCCGCCCTGCACGAGCTCTACGCCGCAGCGAGCTGATCCGGCCGGACGTCCTTCCGGCATGCCGGTGCGTCTTCCGGTGGCCCCTGGCTCATAGGCTCCGGGTGTGTCGATGGAGCCCGGCTGGTACCCGGACCCCTTCTCCTCCGGCGGCTACGTGCGCTGGTGGGACGGGCAGCGCTGGGGCGCCTCGACGTCGGTCACCACCGAGCCCGGCGACGCCGCGCCGCCGCCGGCGCCCCCGCCTCCTGCGCCGGCCGCCGACCCGCGCGTGGCGCCGATCCCGCTGGCCACCTGGCCGCAGCGCGCGGTGGCCCGGATCATCGACGCGTTCCTCGAGGCGCTGCTCACGCTGCCGTTCGTGATGTGGCTGATCTGGCCGGCCTCCCAGCGCTTCGCCGAGTCCGTCCCGGCCGGCGGCGTCCCGTCGGACGCAGCGCTCCAGCAGCTGTCGGCGGAGATCACCGCGGTGTCGGTGCAGATCGCGCTGCTCACGCTCGCGGTGAGCTTCGTCTACCAGGTGCCGCAGAACGTCGTCTGGGGCCGCACTCTCGGCAAGCGGGCGCTGCGCCTGCGGATCCGCCCGCTGCGGCAGGACGTGCCGCTCACCTGGCTCCAGGCCACCGTGCGCTGGGGCACCTACGCGATCGGCAGCATCCTGACCCAGGGCCTGTTCGCCATCGTCGACTACCTGTGGCCGCTCTGGGACCGCCCCTGGCGTCAGGCCCTGCACGACAAGGCGGCCCGCACGATCGTCGTGCCCGCGCCGCCGCCGGACCGCGTGCCGGCCGCCTGGCCCGGCCAGGCTCCGCCGTGGTCCGGCTGAGCCCACCCCGCCTCGTCCGACCCCGCGCCACGTGGCGCGACGTCCTGCCACACCGCCCGGCGTCGTGGCAGGGTGCCCCGCATGGAGCGTGCGTGGCACCCGGGCGACCCTGCGACGACCACCGACGGGCGGCGGCGCTCGTCCTTCCCCCCGGACTTCCTCTGGGGAACGGCGACCGCGTCGTACCAGATCGAGGGCTCCGTGGACGTCGACGGCCGGGGCCCGTCGATCTGGGACACGTTCAGCCACACGCCGGGGAAGACGGCGAACGGCGAGACCGGCGACGTCGCGTGCGACCACTACGCGCGGATGCCCGAGGACGTCGCCCTCATGGCCGGGCTGGGCGTCAACGCCTACCGGTTCTCGATCGCGTGGCCGCGCATCGAGCCTGAGGACGGCGCGGTCGAGATGCGCGGCGTCGCGTTCTACGACCGGCTGGTCGACGCGCTGCTCGAGCGCGGCATCGCGCCCGTCGCCACGCTCTACCACTGGGACCTGCCGCAGTGGGCCGAGGACGCGGGCGGATGGCTGTCGAGGGACACCGCCGAGCGGTTCGCCGACCACGCGGAGTGGATGGTGGAGAACCTCGGCGACCGCGTGCACACCTGGATCACGCTCAACGAACCGGTGGTGGCGGCCACGTTCGGCTACGGCTTCGGCACCCACGCACCGGGTCGCACCCTCCTGTTCGAGTCGTTCACGGCCACCCACCACCTACTGCTGGCCCACGGCCTCGCGGTGCGCGCGATGCGCGCCGCCTCGCCGCACGACCTGCGCATCGGCATCACGCACAACCTGTCGCCGGTGCACGCCGAGTCCGGCTCCGAGGCCGACCGGCGGGCGGCGGTGTCGATGGACGCCATCCAGAACCGGATGTACATGGACCCCGTCCTGCTGGGGACCTACCCGGACGAGGAGCAGGTGGGCATCGCCGTCGACCGCTCCTGCGTCCTCGAGGGCGACCTGGCGCTGGTGTCCTCGCCGCTGGACGTCGTCGGGATCAACTACTACAACCCCACGCTCGTCTCGGCGCCCGGCGAGGGCAACCCGCTGCCCTTCGAGCTCAAGCAGTACCCGTCCGACGAGGTGACCGACATGGGGTGGCCGGTCGTGCCCGACGGGCTGCGCGACGTCCTGGTGCAGCAGCGCGACCGGTACGGCGAGCTGCTGCCCCCGGTGATGGTGACGGAGAACGGCGTCGCCGTGCCCGACGTCCTCGTCGACGGCGAGGAGCCGGTCGTGGACGACCCGCGGCGGGTCGAGTACCTCCGGTCGCACATCGGGGCCGTCGGCGCGGCGATCGACGAGGGCGTCGACGTCCGCGGCTACTTCTGCTGGTCGTTCCTGGACAACTTCGAGTGGGCGGAGGGCTACCGCCCGAGGTTCGGGCTGGTCTACACCGACTACCCGACGCAGCGGCGCATCCCCAAGACGTCGTTCGCCTGGTACCGCGCGTTCCTCGAGGCCGACGCGTGAGCACGGTGCCGGCCGCGCCGTCCGCGGCGCTCCAGGAGCCGACGACGCCGGTGCGCCGCGGCTACATCACCGCCGTGGTGCTGGCCAACCTCGGCATCATGCTGGCGTTCTACACCCCGATCCAGAACCTGCTGCCGCGGCTGGCCGAGCAGGCGGCGCCGCACTCGAAGGAGACGGCGCTGGCGTGGATCACCGGCGCCGGGGCGTTCGCCTCGATCGTGTTCAACCCGCTGGCCGGGGCCCTGTCGGACCGCACCACCTCCCGCTGGGGCCGGCGCCGGCCGTGGGTGCTCTACGGCGCGGTGCTCGGCGCCCTGGGGATCCTCGCCCTCACCGTGCAGAGCACGGTGGTGGGGCTGGCCCTGGTGTGGTTCGCGTGCCAGGCGACCATCAACGCGTCCTACGCCGGCCTCACGGCGACCGTGCCGGACCAGGTGCCCGTAGTGCAGCGTGGGCTCGTCTCGGGCTGGATCGGGCTGGCGCAGACCGTGGGCATCGTGCTCGGCGTCGCCCTCGTGTCGTTCGTCGTGCTGGACCTCGACGGGGGTCTCGTGCTCACCGCGGTGCTCCTCGTGCTCCTCGTGCTGCCGTTCGTGCTCCGCACGCGCGACGCCGCGCTCCCGGCGTCCGAGCGGCCGCCGTTCGTGCTCTCCGCGTGGCTGAGCGGGTTCTGGGTGTCGCCGCGGCTCTACCCGGACTTCGCGTGGGCGTGGATCACGCGGTTCCTCATGATGCTGGGCAACGCGATGGCGACGCTCTACCTCCTGTACTGGCTGAAGGACGCCGTGCACTACGCCGACCCCGAGCAGGGCCAGACCGTGCTCATCGCGCTCTACGCCGTCGGCACGATCCTCACCGCGGTGCTGTTCGGCCGGCTCTCCGACCGCAGCGGGCGGCGCAAGGTCTACGTCATCGGCGCCACGGCCGTGATGGCCGTGGCGGCGCTGATCCTCGCCGTCGCACCGGTGTTCACGTGGGCGATGGTGGCCGCGCTCGTGCTCGGCCTCGGCTACGGCATGTACCTCGCGGTCGACCAGGCGCTGGTGACGCAGGTGCTGCCGCGCGCCGTCGACCGCGGCCGCGACCTCGGCGTCATCAACATCGCCAACAGCGCGCCGCAGGTGCTCGCCCCGGTGATCGCCGCGCCGATCGTCACGGGCGCCACCGGCTACACCGGGCTCTACGTGCTCACCGCCGTGATCACGCTGCTCTCAGCCGTCCTCGTCACCCGCATCCGCAGCGTCCCCTGAACCCTCCGGCTCGGGCACCTGCGCCGGGAAGGAGCTGTAGGACCCGATGGGCGCATACGCGAACCAGCCGCCCTCCGGCGGCGCCTCCTCGACGGTCGGCAGGTGCCAGAGCTCCTCGGCGAGCACCGCCGCCTCGACCGCGGGGGCGAGGTCGAGCCCGGTGGCGGTCTCCTCGATGCCACGACCGGCCCAGACGCAGTAGACGGTGACCGGACCGGGAGCCGGCAGCGGGTAGAGCCACAGGTGCCACCGCCAGGTCAGGCCGCCCCCGCCTCCGCCGGCCGCCGTGAGTGCGGGACCGACCTCGGCCTCCGGGCCCTGCTGCTCGCCGGCCTCCACCCGGGTGCCGTCCGGCCACAGGAGCCCGAGCCGCAGGTCGTCGACGAAGGCACGACGGTGGTGGGGGTGGAAGCCGCGATGAAGGCCCTCGAGACCCTCGCCGTCGGGCGACAGCCACGCGCGCACGTCGAGGGCCAGGCCGCGGGGGTAGGCGTCGCGCACGTCGAGGCGGACGAGGGTGTCGGCCGAGCGGCCGACCACCGCGCCGACGGCCACGGGCGCCGGGTTCCAGTGCTCCGGCTGCGCCCACGGCCAGTCGCGGTAGACAGGTCCGCTGCCGGCAGGCTCGGGGGGCGGTTCCGGGAGCTCGTCGAAGAAGGGCATCAGGACAGGCGCTCGGTGAACGCCAGGATGCGCGTCCAGGCGTCGGAGCAGGCGTCCTTCCACTCGGCGAACGCCCGGTCGAAGAACGAGTGCGGGGCGCCGTCGTAGACGTACATCTCGTGGTCGACGCCGCGCTCGCGCAGCCGGTCGTCGAGTGCGTGGAACTCCTCCTGCGGGGTGGCGGCGTCGGCGCCGCCCACGAGCAGCAGCAACGGCGTGGAGAACGACTCCTCGACGTCCTCGAGCATCGAGGGGCGGCCGTAGAAGCCCATGACGCCGGAGAGCCCGAGGTCGGACGCCGAGAGCCGCCACGAGTGGCTGCCGCCGAAGCAGAAGCCGACCGTGAAGGTGGGCCCCTCGTTGAGGGAGGTGACGTGCGCGACGGTCGCGGCGACGTCGGAGCCGACGGTGGCCGGGGTGAGCTTCGGGATCTCCGACTGCCAGTCGAACCCGTCGGGCCGCTCGCCGACGCCGGCCGTGCGCCCGAAGTAGTCGAACGCCACCGCGTGGAAGCCGGCCTCGGCGAAGCGCTCGGCCAGCGCCTCGTAGTAGGGGTGCAGGCCGCGCACGTCCGGAAGGATCACCACGTTGCGCCCGTTGGGGCTCGCGGGGACCGCCTCGTAGGCGGCGAAGGAGTTCCCGTCGGCTCCGGTGAGCGTCAGGAGCCGGTGGCTCGCGACCTCACCGACGACGGGCGGGCTGGGCGGGCGGCTGTCGTCGTCGTGGCACATGAGTCACTGTCTACCCGATGCCGCGCCGCTCCGCCCCCGGACCTGCCGCCTCACTGCGGCAGGGCGACCTCGGGCTCGGGGTCGGCGGCCAGCCGCGCGTGCAGGTGCTCGTCGTGGCGCAGGCCGTCGCCGTAGACGAAGCTCTGTCGCGCCACGCCCTCCAGCAGGTAGCCCGCGCGCAGGGCGAGCCGGCACGACGCCTCGTTCTCGACCGCGTGGAACAGCTCGAGCCGGGCCAGGCCGAGGACGTCGAAGGCGAAGCGGGTGGCCAGCAGCACCGCGGCCAGCCCCAGCCCGCGACCGCGGCCGCGGGGCGCCAGCCAGTAGCCGATCTCGCCGGTCGCCATCACCTGGTCGACGTGGTGGACCGAGACCGCGCCGACGAGCGTGCCGTCGACGTCGCGCACGACCCAGGAGGCGTGGTCGTCGTCCCACGTGGACCGCTCCGCGAGCCACATGCGGGCCCGCTCGTGCGCCGGGACGGCCTGCCGATGGGCCGAGGGGTTCCACAGGGCGACGTCCGGATCCGCCAGCGCCGCCTCGAGCGCGGGCAGGTCGCCGTCGACCGGCAGGTCGAGCACGTGCCGGCCGAACCTCAGCGCCACGGGGTCGACGCTGGCTGCGGGCACCGGCCCAGGGTAGGGCCGCGCACCGTCGCCACGCCGCCCCGCGCTCCGCGACGGGTGCCACCGGGACGCCGGCGGGCCTAGTGTCGTCGGGTGATCACCGTGATGCAGGGTCTGCCGTCAGGGGTTCTCGGACTGCGCGCCGAGGGGGAGGTGACCGCGGCGGACTACACGGCCGTGGTGGTCCCGGCGATCGAGGCGGCCGTGGCCGGCGACGCCCGGGCCTCGCTCCTCTACGTGCTCGACGACGGTGCCGGCTACGACGCCGGCGCGCTGTGGGAGGACACCAAGGTGGGGATGCACCACCTGTCGAGCCTGGACCGGATGGCCGTGGTGACCGACGACGGCCGCTACCGCACCGCGGTCACGCTCATGGGGGCGTTCCTGCCGGGGCGGGTCAAGGTGTTCGGGCACGCCGAGCTCGACGCGGCCACCGCCTGGGCGGCCGGCACCGGCTGAGGCCGTCAGGACAGCCCGGCGACGAAGGGCAGCACGCGCGACCACATGAGCTCGGTGGCCTCGGCGTCGTACTCGTCGGGCAGCGAGGCGTCGGTGAACAGGTGGCCCGCGCCGGGGTAGTCGAAGACGTCGAAGAAGGCACCGGCACCCGCCGCCTCCGCGGCCGTGGCCTCGACGAGCTCCTGCTCGCGCCAGGGGTCGCCGATCGTGGAGTGAGTCTGGCCCGGGACGCCGGCAGGCCACGTGCGGCCGTCGCCGAACGCCGAGGGCGGGATGGCACCCGCGACCATGACGACGCCCGACACCGGGCGCAGGCTCGCGACGTGGGCGGTCATCACCGTGCCGAGCGAGAACCCGAGCAGGGCGAACCCGTCCGGCACCTCGGCGACGGCGTCCGTCGCGCGCTGCATGAGGACGCCGTGCCCGAGCTCGCCCTCGGCGTGCGCGAGCGCGGGTTCGTACTCGTCGAAGGTGCGGCCCGCGAGGAAGTCGGCCACCAGCACGTGGTGGCCGGCGGCGCGCAAGCGGTCGGCGGCGTCGAGCACGCCCTGCCGGACACCGAGGACGGACGGGAGCACCACGATCTGCGTCATGGGACGACCCAACCACGCCCCGCCGACGGTCGGCCGGTGAACCGTCCGGTCCGCCGCCGCGGGCGGTCCGCGGGCGTCGTCAGCGCTGGGCGAGCAGCTCGTCGCTGCGGCTGGCCTCGCCGGCCTCGAGCTGGAGCGCGCTGACCACCAGCGAGAGGTGGCTCAGCGCCTGCGGGGTGTTGCCCAGCTGGCGTCCGGTGCCGGGGTCGTACTCCTCGCTGAGCAGCCCCACCTCGTTGCGCAGCCCGAGGAGTCGCTCGAACAGCGCGACCGCCTCGTCCCGCCGTCCGGCGCCGTGCAGCGCGTCGACGAGCCAGAACGAGCAGGCGAGGAACACGCCCTCGTCGCCGGTCATGCCGTCGTCGGACCCGCCGGTGCGGTAGCGCAGGACGAAGCCGTCCTTCGTGAGGTCGCGCTGGATCGCGTCGATGGTGCCGAGCACGGCCGGGTCGTCCGGCGGGAGGAAGCCCACCCGGGGGATCTTGAGCAGGCTCGCGTCCAGGGCCTCGCTGCCGTAGGACTGCACGAACGTGCGGCGGTCGGCGTCGTAGCCGTGCTTCATGACGTCGGCGTGGATCGTCTCGCGCAGCGCCTCCCAGCGCTTCGCGTGTCCGGGCAGGTCGAAGCGCCGGACGGCCCGCGCCATCCGGTCGGCGGCGACCCAGGCCATCACCTTGGAGTGCGTGAAGTGCCGGCGCCGGCCGCGCATCTCCCAGATGCCGTTGTCCGGCTGGTCCCAGGCGCCCTCGAGGTGCTCCATGAGCGCCACCTGGACGTCCCACGCGTCGTGTCCCGCACGCAGGCCGGCGTCGCGCACGAGCGCGAGGCCGTCGAGGGTCTCGCCCCACACGTCGAGCTGGAGCTGGCCGGACGCCGCGTTGCCCACGCGCACCGGCGTCGACCCCTCGTAGCCCGAGAGCCACGGCAGGTCCATCTCCGGGAGCCGGCGGGTGCCGTCGATGGCGTACATGATCTGGAGCGTCGAGGGGTCTCCCGCCACCGCGCGCAGGAGCCACTCGCGCCAGGCCTTGGCCTCGTCGTGGAACCCCGCCGCGATCAGCGCCTGGAGCGTGTACGTCGAGTCGCGCAGCCAGCAGAAGCGGTAGTCCCAGTTGCGCTCGCCGCCGATCCGCTCCGGCAGCGAGGTCGTCGCCGCCGCGACGATGCCGCCCGTCGGGTGGTAGGTGAGGGCCTTGAGCGTGATGAGCGACCTGGCGACCGGCTCCGCGTAGCGACCGCCGATGCGGTCGCTGCCGTCGAGCCAGTCGCGCCAGAACGCCGTGGTCGCCTCGAGGGCGTCGTCGGCGTCGATCTCGTCCGGCGGGTCCTCGTGGCTCGGGCTCCAGGTGAGCACGAAGGGCACCCGCTCGCCCTCGTGCACGGTGAACTCGGCCACGGTCGTGCGGTCGCGGCCCTCCGTCTCCACGGGGGTGCGCAGGCGCACCCGGTCCGGTCCGGCGACCGCCTCGATGCCCTGCTCCGCCGCGCGCACCCACGGCACGATGCGGCCGTAGTCGAAGCGCAGGCGCAGCTCGCAGGTCATCGGCACGCTGCCGCGCACGCCCTCCACGATGCGCACCAGCCGCGGCACGTCGCTGCGCGGCGGCATGAAGTCCCGGACGCGCACCGCGCCGTCGCCGGTCTCCCACT
Organism: Frankiales bacterium; assembly: GCA_016125335.1. Lineage (NCBI taxonomy): Bacteria > Bacillati > Actinomycetota > Actinomycetes > Frankiales > Frankiales bacterium. The sequence continues at coordinate 22,286 of WGLY01000034.1, read as the reverse complement.
CGGTCTCGAGCACGAGCGTGCCCTCGACGTACCGGCGGCGCGACGTCTCGCCCCCGTCGGCGGGCGCGAGCAGCCAGCGACCCGCCTCGGCATCGTCGAGCAGGGCGGCGAAGCACGCGGGGGAGTCGAAGTGCGGCAGGCACATCCAGTCGACCGAGCCGGCCGTGCTCACCAGCGCAGCCGTGTGCAGGTCTCCGAGCAGGGCGTAGTCCTCGATCCGGCTCATCGATCGATCGTGGCACGCGCCCCTGCGTCCGGCATCCGGCCGTGGCGGTTCGGCGCCGCAGCGTCCGATGACAGAACATCGCGGCTTATCGACGGCGTCGCGGGGGCCGCGGGTCCTACGACGGTGCCGCGCGGTGCCCGCTACCGGGCGGCCACGACGCGGCCGACGACCTCGCCGAGCGAGAGCATCCCGCCGTCGGTCGCCCTCGCCTCGCCGCGGATGGTGACGACGTCGCCGTCCTCCAGGAACGCCACCTCGCCGACGCCCTCGACGGGCAGCGGCTCGCGCCCGCCCCAGGCCAGCTCGAGGAAGGAGCCGCGCTCGTCGCGCTGCGCACCGCTCACCGTGCCGCTGGCGAACAGGTCGCCCGTGCGCAGGGACGCGCCGTTGACCGTGAGGTGCGCCAGCTGCTGCCCCGGCGTCCAGTACATCCCCGCGAACGGCGGCCGCGAGACCACCGCCGAGGATCCGCCGCGCTCGAGCGCGAGCGAGAGCCGCAGGTCCAGCGACCACGGGTCCGGGTCGGCCAGGTAGGGCAGCGGGACCGGGTCCTGCACCGGCGGCGGGACCCGCGCCGCCGCGAGGGCGGCCAGCGGCGTGACCCAGGCAGACACGCTGGTGGCGAAGGACTTGCCGAGGAACGGCCCGAGGGGCACGTACTCCCAGGCCTGGATGTCGCGGGCCGACCAGTCGTTGAGCAGGACGACGCCGAACACGTGGTCGGTGAACGCGTCGGCGGCCACCGCGGTGCCCTGCGGCGACGGCGTCCCCACCACGAAGCCCACCTCCACCTCGACGTCGAGGCGGCGGCACGGGCCGAACGTCGGCTGCTCCTCGTCCGGGGCCTTGCGCTGGCCCGAGGGGCGCACGACGTCGGTGCCCGACACCATGACGGTCCCCGCGCGGCCGTGGTAGCCGATGGGCAGGTGCTTCCAGTTGGGGGTGAGCGCGTCGCCGTCGGGGCGGAAGATGCGCCCGACGTTGGTGGCGTGGTGCTCGCTGGAGTAGAAGTCGACGTAGTCGGCCACGGTCCACGGCAGGTGGACGGATACGTCACCGAGCGGCAGCAGCGCCGCGCGGGCCCGGTCCTGCGCGTCGGGGTCGGTGAGCAGCGACTGCAGCCGCTCGCGCACCAGCGCCCACGCCTGCGGCCCGCGGGCCAGCAGCCCGTCGAGCGAGCCGGTGTCGAACACGCCGGTCGCGTGCAGGAGCAGGCCGTCGAGCAGCCCGGCGTCGTGGAGCCGGGCCAGGGAGAGCGCCTGGTCGCCGATGCGCACCGCGAGCTCGCGGTGGCCGCCGGCGTGCGAGACGACGCCGTAGGGCAGGTGCGCGACGCCGAACCCGGAGCCGTCCGCGCCCGGCACCCAGGTGCCCATCACCGCTCCTCGGGGTCGTCGTCCAGCAGCCCGAGGCTACGCAGGTCCGTCACGGGGTCGCTGATCGAGCAGGAGCCGAACGAGGTGAAGCGGCCGCGCACGGCGCGGGCGTCGGCGCCGGCGAGCGCGTCGAGCAGCGGGTCCGCGGTGCGCAGCGCGAGCACCTGCGCCACCTCGGCCGCGGTGTCGCCGGCGATCGCGCGGGCGGTGGCGGCCAGCACGTTGAGGAAGCCGTGCTCCTCGAACCCGGTGCCCTCGGCGGTGCGGCGCAGGGCGTGGTGCAGCCCGGCGGTGAGCTTGAACCTGGCTCCCGCCCGCACGCAGGCGACGAGGACGTCGGCGAGCAGCTCCTCGGACGGGTGGTGCGCCGCGGTGGCGCCGCCGGTGCGGATCTTGACCCGCTCCGCGCCGTCGGCCGCGATCACCTCGACCGCCTCCTGCCAGCCGGCCACCAGCGGCACCTCGACGGCGGCCGGGACGGCGAAGTCCAGGGTGGCCAGGGTGAGCCGCGCCGAGTCGGCGAGCGGGCCGTCGACGGGCAGCGCGAGCTCGAGGCCGACCAGCTCGACCCGGTCGTCGTCGAGCAGCACCGCGCGGGCCTCGGCCGCCTCGACCAGGCCGGTGTCGGCCACGAGGACGAGGTCGAGCGGGTCCGAGCCGGTCTCGGCGTCCAGGGCGTCGAGCACCTCGCCGAGGCGCGACACCGGTGCCAGGAAGGGGCCCACCACCACGTCGTGGGAGGACCGGCGGTGGCCCCGGTGGGCGGGCAGCGCCTCGTGCACCGGGGTGGCCGCGGGCGGGAAGACGGCGGCGTCGTCGACGAGCCCGGCCACGAGAGCGGCGGCGCGGCCCTCGTCGATGCCGGCCCGCTGGGCGGGGGTCGGGGTTGACACGCGCGCCACGCTAGCGGACCGTACTGTGAGAGGACATCGTACGCCGGATAGCGAACGCGCTCGGAGCCGCTCCGGGCGGACCGGAGGGCGCCATGCCGTACTACCGCCGGGTCGGGGACGTGCCCCGCAAGCGCCACACGCAGCACCGTCGGCCCGACGGCGGCCTCTACGCCGAGGAGCTCGTCGGCATCGAGGGCTTCAGCCACGACTCCGCGCTGCTCTACCACCGGCACCTGCCGACCGCCATCGTCGACGCCGTCGCCGTGCCCGAGGCCGACCCGGGCCTCGCGCCGAACCTGCCGCTGCTGCCCGCGCACTACCGCACCCACGACGTCCCGATGGACGGCGACGTCGACGCCGTCACGGGCCGGCGCGTGCTGCTCGGCAACGGCGACGTCCGGCTCTCCTACGTCGCCGCCACCGCGCCGAGCCCGCTGTACCGCAACGCGATCGGCGACGAGGTGCTCTACGTCGAGTCCGGGGCGGGCATCGTCGAGACGTCCTACGGCGTGCTCACGGTCTCCGAGGGCGACTACGTGCTGCTCCCGACGTCGACGACGCACCGCGTGCTCCCCAGCGGCCCCGACCCGCTGCGGCTGCTGGTGGTCGCGGCCTCCGGCCACGTGGGGCCGCCCCGCCGCTACCTCTCGCCGCGCGGGCAGTTCCTCGAGCACTCCCCGTACTGCGAGCGCGACGTGCGCGGCCCCGAGGCCACGTTCGAGGTGGAGGGGACCGACGTCGACGTCCTCGTGCGGACGCGCCAGGGCCTCACCCGCTACACGTACGCCCACCATCCCTTCGACGTCGTCGGGTGGGACGGCTGCAACTACCCGTGGGTGGTCTCGATCCACGACTTCGAGCCGATCACCGGCCGCCTGCACCAGCCGCCGCCGGTGCACCAGATGTTCGAGGGACCCGGCTTCGTCGTGTGCTCCTTCGTGCCGCGGCTGTTCGACTACCACCCGCTGTCGATCCCCGCGCCGTACAACCACGCCAACGTCGACAGCGACGAGGTGCTCTTCTACTGCGGCGGCGACTTCATGAGCCGCAAGGGCGCGGGCATCGGGATGGGGTCGGTCTCGCTGCACCCGGCCGGGTTCACCCACGGGCCCCAGCCGGGCAGCGTGGAGGCCTCGATCGGCGCGCCCTCCACGGCCGAGCTCGCGGTGATGGTCGACACGTTCCGCCCGCTGGAGATCGGCTCGGCGGCCCGCGCGGCCGAGGACCCGGCCTACCCCTGGACCTGGTCGGGCCGCAGCCCTCGCTGACCGCCTCGCCGCGCCCGGTCCGCCCCGCCGCGCGGACACCCGGTCCGGACTCCGGGAGGCCCGCGCGAGGCGCTCCGCGGGCGGGAGCCGGAAAGCGGACGAAGCTCTCATGACGGGCATCCCGGTGGGGGTTGGCAGTCAAGCCTGAGGCAGGCTCGGACGAGACAACACCTGGAGGACGGACCCCCCGCCGCCCCGACGGAGGCGACGTCCCCCTGCCCGACCCCCCGACCCCGCGAGACGAGACCCCGGCGCCGAGCGCCGACGACGACGGGAAGCCTCATGCACCACGCGCACGCCCCGCGACGGCGCGCCCTCGCGGCGCGCACGGCCGTCCTCGCGCTGCTCGCGACCGCCCTGGTCGCCGGGGCCCTCAGCGCGCCGGCCGGCGCCGCCACGACGCAGCCGCCGCGCCGGATCGTCACCGGCTGGCTCCCGTACTGGAGCTCCTCGACGTCCACCGCCTCGGTGACCGCCAACGCCGACCTGTTCACCGACGTGTCGCCGTTCTGGTACACCGCGCAGCTGTCCGGGACGACGTCGAGCATCGCCCAGCTGGTGAGCTCGTCGTCGAAGGCCACCTACCTGCCGCAGCTGAAGGCGGCGGGGGTGCGGGTGCTCCCGACCATCACCGACGGCATGGGCGCCCACGGCATGGCCTCCACGCTCGCCTCGACCACGCGGCGGGCCACGTTCGTCAACCAGATCGTGTCACTGGTGACGTCGAACGGCTACGACGGCATCGACCTGGACTTCGAGGGCTTCGCGTTCAACGACGGCAGCTCCACGTGGTCGACCACGCGGCCCAACTGGGTGGCCTTCGTCCGACTCCTCGGCACAGCTCTGCACGCGCAGGGCAAGCAGCTCTCCATCGCCTCGCCCTACCTCAGCTCGCCCACCACCGGCTACTGGGTCTACGACTGGGCGGGCATCGGTCCCTACATCGACCGGCTGCGGATCATGACCTACGACTACCACGTCGCCTCGCCGGGCCCGATCGCCCCGATGTCGTGGGTCGACTCGGTGGCCCGCTTCGCCGTGACGCAGGTGCCGAGCGGCAAGGTGCAGATCGGCGTCGCCTCCTACGGGCGCGACTGGTACACCGGCACGTCCTACTCGGGCGGCGTCGTGTCGAGCTGCCCGACGACGGGCCTGCCGGGCACCAGCGCCCAGGACGTGGCCGACCTCAAGGCTCAGATGTCGTGGTCGCGGGTCACGCACACGTACACGGCCGCGGGTGCGCCGTCCTACCTCGCGACGTGGACCGGCCCCGCCTTCGACATCCCCGGCGTCACCGTCACCTCGCCGCCCAAGGCGACCTTCGACACCACGGCGCAGGAGAAGACGTTCAGCTCGCAGGTTCGCTTCGCCGGCCGGGCGAACCGCAAGATCACGGTGACGGCGACGGCCGCCTCGGGCGCCACCACGCTCGCGGTCTCGTCGACCTCGGGGATCAGCAAGGGCTGGGTGGTGAGCGGCACCGGCATCGCCGCGGGCACCCGGGTCGCCTCGGTCGACGGCACCGGCAAGACCATCACGCTCACGGCCGCCACCACGGCCGCGGTCAACGGAGCGGTCTCGTTCACCGGGCTGGCCTCCGCCGTCTGCACCATCTCGCGCACCGGGTGGTACGACGACGCCTCGGCGGCCGCCGCCCGCGCCCGCCTGGTCGGCACGTACCACCTCGGCGGGATCGCCCAATGGACGATCGGCGGCGAGGACCAGAGCCAGTGGGCCGCGCTGCGCAGCTACGCGCGCACGATCGCGCCGACCCCCACCGTGGTGCGGGTCGCCACGACCTCGCCCACCACCTACGGGCAGGACGCCCGGATCGTCGTGACCGCGACCAGCGAGGGCGTGCCGGTCGAGTCCGCCACGACCACGCTCCTCGTGGCCCACGGCGCGACGTGGCGCGTCGCGGACCGCGGCGTCACCTCGACCAGCGGCACGGTGAGCTTCACCCGCAACGTCACCTCCGCGACGAAGTTCAAGGTGATCGTGGCCAGCAACTTCGAGCGCAAGGCGGGGGGTGCGGCGGGCACGCTGCTGGTGCGCTCGCAGGTCTCGGTCACGCCGTCGTACTCCGCGGTGACGCCCGGCGGGTCGGTGCTGGTGATCGCCCGCGCCGTCCCCAAGCACCTCGGTCAGCGCGCGGTGCTCCAGGTGCTGGTGAAGGGCCGGTGGCGCAGCCTGACCGCGACCAGGGCCGACCAGTGGGGCCGCGCGATCTTCCGCGTCTCGCCGACCGTGCGGCACGTCACCACGCCGTACCGCGTCGCGTTCTACGGCGTGCCCGGCATCGTGGGCGCCTACGGCTACTTCGGCGTGCACGTCAGCGACCACGTGAGCTGAGCGCCGGACGCGGGTGGCAGGTGTGGCCGGCCGCGCAGGCCGGCGCTGGCACGATGGGGCCGTGCTGACGACGAGGCTGGTCTCGCTCGACGACGCCGCGGAGCTCGCCGCCGTCGCGGCGGCCGAGCGGGAGTTCCTGGCGCCTTGGGAGCCGGCGCGGACCCCCGAGTGGTTCACCGAGGCGGGCCAGGCCACGGCCGTGGCCCTCGTGCTCGACGACCACTCGCGCGGCGGGGCGCTGCCGCACGTGATCGTGGAGGAGGACGACGCCGGCGGGAGCGCGCGGATCGTCGGGCGCATCACGCTGAGCGGCATCGTGCGCGGGCCGTTCCTGTCGGCGAACCTCGGCTACTGGGTCCGCCGCGACTGCACCGGCCGCGGCGTCGCGACGCGGGCTGCCGCGCGGATGGTGGGCATCGCCTTCGGCGAGCTGGGCCTGCACCGGCTCCAGGCGGGCACGCTGCGGCACAATCACGCCTCGCAGAAGGTGCTGGCCCGCAACGGCTTCGAGCGCTTCGGCCTCGCGCCGCGCTACCTGCGCATCGCGGGCACGTGGCAGGACCACGTGCTCTTCCAGCTGCTGAACGAGCAGGGCTGACCGGCTCGGAGCGTCCTCAGGTGAGGCAGACGTCGGGCAGCTCGAACCAGCGCAGGTGCTCGAAGTCCTCGCTGACCCGGCTGCGGGCGACCTCCTCGCCCGGGTCGGGGAGGCCGTCCATGAGCTCGTGCGCGAAGCGGAGGTAGCCGGCGAGGTCGGACTCCGGCGCCCGGTCGTCGTGGCAGGGGTAGGTGAGGACGCCGTCGACGTAGGAGACCTGGGACAGCCGCAGCGGGGGCTCGACCGGGCCGTCCTTGTGCCGCCAGCGGCCCGAGGCGAGGTCGAACCGGTAGTGGGGGACGAGCTTCCAGCCGTGGTCGGCGATCAGTCCCACGGCCTGCACGACGTACTCGAACACCGCGTCGCTGATGAAGTAGTTGAAGTTCACGCGCACCCAGCCGGGCTTGATGCCCTCGCACCCGTGGGTGATCTCGCGCTCGAACTCGTGGCTGCGCTCGAGGTCGATGCCCAGCAGCCGGTGGCCGTACGGGCCGGCGCAGGAGCAGCCCCCGCGGCTCTGGATGCCGAACAGGTCGTTGAGGACGGCGACCACGAGGTTGTGGTGCAGGTAGCGCCCGCCGGGCCGGCGGACCGTGAACGACACGATCGAGAGGCGCTCGGCGTCCTTGTTGCCGAGGATCTCGATGTTCTCGTGCTGGTTCCAGGCCTCCACGGCCCGGCGCAGGAAGTCCGACTCGTGGGCCCGGATGACGTCGGTGCCCACGCTGCGCTTGAGGCCGAACACCATGCCTGCCCGGATCGACTCCACGATGGCCGGCGTGCCGGCCTCCTCGCGGTGCACGGGGTCGGAGAGGTAGACGTGCTCGGCCGGGTTGACGTAGGCGACCGTGCCGCCGCCGACGACGACGGGCACCGAGTTGGTGAGCAGGTCGCGGCGCACGCCGAGCACTCCCGGCGTGCCGGGGCCGCCCACGAACTTGTGCGGCGAGAGCATCACCGCGTCCTTGTACGAGAGCGGGTCCGCCGGATCCGCGGACATGTCGATGTCGAGGTAGGGCGCGGCGGCCGCGTAGTCCCAGAACGACAGCGCGCCGTGCCGGTGCAGGAGCGAGGCGATGCCGCGGGTGTCGGTCATGATCCCGGTGACGTTCGACGCGGCGCTGAACGACCCGATCTTGAGCGGGCGGTCCGCGTGGGCCACGAGCTCGGCCTCGAGGCGGACGGCGTCGATGTGGCCGTCGGCGTCCTCCGGGATCTGCACCACGTCCGCGATCGACTCGCGCCAGGGCAGCTCGTTGGAGTGGTGCTCGTAGGGGCCGATGAACACCACCGGCCGCTGCTCGGGCGGGATCTGCGCGGAGAAGCCGTAGCGGCGGTCGAGGTCGGCTGGGATGCGCAGCCCGAGGATCCCCACCAGCTTGTCGATCGCGCCCGTGGAGCCCGAGCCGCAGAAGATGACGACGGCGTCCTCGCCGCACCCGAGGCTCTCGTGCACGATCGCGCGCGCGTCCTCGCGCAGCCGCGTGGTCTGAAGCCCCGTGCCGCTGCTCTCGGTGTGGGTGTTGGCGTAGCGCGGCAGGACCTCGGCGCGGATGAAGTCCTCGATGAAGCCCAGCGCGCGGCCGGACGCGGTGTAGTCGGCGTAGGTCACCCGGCGCGGGCCGTAGGGGCCGTGCATCACCTGGTCGTCGCCGATGACGCCGTCGCGGATCGCGGCGAGCAGCGGCGGCTCCGGCAGGGACGGGTCTCGGGGCGGGATCGGGAGCAGCTCGTCGGACACCCTCCGAGGGTACGACGCCGGGACTCGCGTGGTCGCCGCCGCGACGGGGCGCGGCGGCTGCGTGCGAGCATGGGGCGGTGGGAACCGCGCCGGTCGAGCTCGAGCGGCCGGACGTCGACGACGTCACGGCGCCGGAGAACCCGTGGGTCACCATCGTCTGGAACGACCCGGTCAACCTCATGTCCTACGTCACGTACGTGTTCATGACCTACTTCAAGTACCCACGGGAGAAGGCCGAGAGCCTCATGCGCAGCGTCCACTACGAGGGACGGGCCGTGGTGTCGAGCGGGTCGCGCGAGGAGATGGAGCGCGACGTCACCGCGATGCACTCCTACGGCCTCTGGGCGACGCTGCAGAAGGACGACTGATGGGCGTGCACGGCTTCCGGCGCAGCCTCACCGGCCGCGTGCAGCTGCGCGCGGACGAGGTGGAGCGCAGCATCCTGCTCGACCTCGTCGGCCAGCTCGAGGAGTTCGTCGCCCCCGACGACGACTGGGCCGACGCCGACCCGCTCGCGCAGCTCGTGGGGATCGACCCCGAGGCGCAGCGGCCGGACGACCCGGCCCTGGCTCGGCTGTTCCCCGACGCCTATCGCGACGACGACGACGCGGCCGCGGAGTTCCGCCGGTTCACCGAGCGCTCGCTGCGCGACACCAAGCTGGCGCACGCCCGCACGGTGGCCGGCACGCTGCGCCGTTCGGGCGACAAGCTCGTGCTCACCGAGGCCGAGGCCCAGTCCTGGCTCGGGACGCTCAACGACCTGCGCCTCACCCTCGGCAGCCGGCTGGGGGTGCAGGAGGACAACCACGACGAGTTCCTGGCCCTGCCCGAGGACCACCCGCTGGTGGCGCTCTACCACGTCTACGACTGGCTGACCTACCTGCAGGAGACGCTGGTCCACGCGCTGACCGGCCTGGACCCCGGGCTCGACGACGAGCCGGACGGCACGGCCAGCGGCGAGGGGTGAGCGCGTCGGTCCCGGAGGGCCCGGCACCCGGGCGCCGCTGCCCGCCGACCGGGGCGCGGGCCGGTCTCCTACCCTGACGCCATGCTCACGATCCGCCGGGACCTCGTCGACGCCATGGTCGCCCACGCCCGCCAGGACCACCCCGACGAGGCGTGCGGCGTCATCGCCGGCCCGGCCGGCACCGACCGGCCCGAGCGGTTCGTCCCCATGGTCAACGCCGCGCGCTCGCCGACGTTCTACGAGTTCGACTCGATGGACCTGCTGCGCCTGTACCGGGAGATGGACGAGCGCGACGAGGTGCCGGTCGTCGTCTACCACTCGCACACGGCCACCGAGGCCTACCCCTCGCGCACCGACGTCTCCTACGCCTCCGAGCCCGACGCCCACTACGTGCTCGTGTCCACGCGCGAGACAGGCTCGGAGGACGGCCCCTACGAGCTGCGGTCGTTCCGCATCGTCGACGGCGTCGTCACCGAGGAGCCGGTGCGGGTGGTCTGACGCCACCCTCCGGGCCGATGTCGTCGGCCCCGGCGCCGGCCACGTCCGACGGGTGAGCCGGTCCGTCTCGGCATGCGGACGCACGGTGCCGCGCCGGATTCGTGCGCGGGAATAGGGCGGCCTACCCTCGGACTTGCCATGGTCGGGCCTGCCCGGCGCCCCGCCCCGCGCGGAGCCCGGCCGGCACCGACAGCACGGCGCACCGACCAGAACGCAGCCGCCCGGCCCCGCCGGGCACCACGAGCGGAGTACGTCCCACCATGACCATCGAGGTCCGCATCCCGACCATCCTGCGCACCTACACCGACGGCGCGCGCGCGGTCGAGGGGTCCGGCGAGACGCTGCGCGCGCTGCTCGCCGACCTCGAGACCCGCCACCCCGGGATCCACGACCGGATCGTCGACGACGCCGGGCTGCGCCGGTTCGTCAACGTGTACCTCAACGACGAGGACGTCCGCTTCCTCGACGGCATCGACACCAAGCTCGGCGACGGCGACGTCGTCACCGTGCTGCCCGCGGTCGCAGGGGGCTGAGGGCGCCGTGCGCTACGAGTCGCTGCTCGCCTCCGTCGGCCGCACGCCGCTGGTGGGCCTGCCGCGGCTCTCGCCGTCCGACGACGTCCGGCTCTGGGCCAAGCTCGAGGACCGCAACCCCACGGGGTCCATCAAGGACCGCGCCGCGCTCGCGATGGTGGAGGCCGCGGAGAAGGAGGGGCTGCTGCGCCCCGGCTCGACGATCCTCGAGCCGACCAGCGGCAACACCGGCATCTCGCTGGCGATGGCCTCGCGCCTCAAGGGCTACCGGCTCGTGTGCGTGATGCCCGAGAACACCTCGGTGGAGCGGCGCCAGCTGCTGCGGATGTGGGGCGCGGAGATCGTCTCCTCGCCGGCCGCTGGCGGCTCGAACGAGGCGGTCCGGGTGGCCAAGCAGCTCGCCGAGGAGCACCCGGACTGGGTGATGCTCTACCAGTACGGCAACCCGGCCAACGCCGGCGCGCACTACGACACCACCGGCCCGGAGATCCTCGAGGACCTGCCCTCGATCACGCACTTCGTCGCCGGGCTCGGCACCACGGGCACGCTCATGGGCACCGGCCGCTACCTGCGCGAGCACCGTCCCGGCATCGAGATCGTCGCGGCCGAGCCGCGCTACGGCGAGCTCGTCTACGGGCTGCGCAACATCGACGAGGGCTTCGTCCCCGAGCTCTACGACCCCCAGGTGCTCACCACCCGGTACTCCGTGGGTCCGCGCGACGCCGTGCGCCGCACCCGGCAGCTGCTGGAGGAGGAGGGCATCTTCGCCGGCATCTCCACCGGCGCGATCCTGCACGCCGCGCTGGGCATCGCGGCGCGGGTCGTGAAGGCCGGCGGCACTGCCGACATCGCGTTCGTCGTCTGCGACGGCGGCTGGAAGTACCTCTCGACCGGCGCCTACGAGGGCACCCTCGACGACGCCGAGGACGCCATCGACGGGCAGCTCTGGGCCTGAGGCCCCACGGACGCGACCGCCGTCAGGGCGTCCCGTCGAGGAACGCCGTCTGGTCCACCCAGAGCAGGCGCAGCCGCTCGAGGTCCCCGGGCGTGAACGGCGTGGCCTGGGTGCTGGTGACCAGCGCCAGGAACTGCCCCCGCTGCGCGGCGACCGTCATCGTGTAGGCGCGCCGCGTCGGGGTGCCGCGGGTCCGGGTGTCCGTGGCCACCACGGCCCGCGCCGCCACCGAGCCGTCGCCGCCCACGGCCAGCTGCTCGAACGACACCGGCGACCAGCGCACGGTGCGCGTGCCCACCGTGCTGCGCCCGGCGCACGCCTGGGCGTGCGCCCCGAACTCCTCGAACGCGGCCCGGGCCCGGTCGGCGTCGGCGTAGGCGACCGCCTCCACGCGCGCGCCCGGATGGCCTGCCGGCATCGTGACGGTCCAGGTCCGCCGCGCGATGCGGGTGCCGTCGGTGGCCGCCGCGGCGCCGCACCAGCCGGCCAGCGTGGCGGCCGTCAGCACGGTGCCGTGCGGTGCGGGTGCCGCGTGGACCCCCACCTCCGGCACGTCCTCGGGCGGCCGGAACCCGTCGAGCTGGCGGCCCGCGCCCGCCGCCTTGAGCGCCGGGCCGGAGGTCGCGACCGGCTGCGGCGGCGGCTCGGACGCCGAGAGCGCCCGCCAGGCCACGCCGCCCGCGACCAGCAGGACGACCGACACCGCGGTCGCCCCGGCGGCCACGGCCGGGCGGCGCCACCAGGGGACGGGGGTCTCGTCAGGCTCCTCGACGACGTCGGGCAGCACCTCGTGGGGCGGGTCGAGGACGAGCGCCGCGACGCTGCCCGGGACGGGGTGCGACTCGGCCGACCAGGCCGTCCCGTCCCAGTAGCGCACGCGGTCCTCGGCCGCGGGGTCGGCGTACCAGCCCGGCGCACTCGACATCGCTCCGCCACCCCCACCCAGGGTCCGCCACTGGCCGCGTCCATCGGGTGGCAGGAGGCCCGGCTTGAGCGGCCGGGGCCGGGGCTGCTCCGAACGTGGCACGCGAACGGGTGACGGCGCCCTCCGTGGCGGCGCTCACAGCGCCCGCGCGGGCTGGCCGCGGCACGGCGGCGGTGGCCCTAGGCTCGCAGGCGTGACGGACTCGCCCATCGGCATCTTCGACTCGGGGGTCGGCGGTCTCACGGTGGCCCGGGCCGTCCTCGACCAGCTCCCGCACGAGCCGGTGCTCTACGTCGGCGACACCGCGCGCGGCCCCTACGGCCCGCGCCCCATCCCCGAGGTGCGCGCCTTCGCCCTCGACGTGATGGACCACCTCGTCGACCAGGGCGTCAAGCTGCTCGTGATCGCGTGCAACTCCGCGAGCGCCGCCGTCCTGCGCGACGCGCGCGAGCGCTACGCGGTGCCCGTCGTCGAGGTGATCCAGCCCGCGGTCCGCCGCGCCGCGCGGGTGACCCGCAACGGCCGGGTCGGCGTCATCGGCACGCGGGCGACGGTCACCAGCGGGGCCTACGCCGACGCCTTCGCCGCGGCGCCGCACATCGAGCTGGTGCAGCAGGCCTGCCCGCGGTTCGTCGAGTTCGTCGAGGAGGGCGTCACCGGCGGCCCCGAGCTCCAGGCGGTCGCGCACGAGTACCTCGACCCCGTGAGCGCGCAGGGCGTCGACACCCTCGTGCTCGGCTGCACGCACTACCCGCTGCTGTCCGGCGTCATCTCCTATGTCGTGGGCGAGGAGGTCACCCTGGTCAACAGCGCCGACGAGACCGCGCTCGACGTCTACCGCACCCTCGTGGCCCACGGGCTCGAGCGCGACCCGTCGCTCCCGCCGCCGGTTCACCGCTTCCGTGCCACGGGCGACCCCGCCCCGTTCTCCACCCTGGCCCGGCGGTTCCTCGGCCCCGAGGTGATCGACGTCGAGCACGCCGTCGAGGTGTTCGGCTGATGCGGCTCACCGTCGTCGGCTGCTCGGGCAGCTATCCCGGCCCGGACTCGCCGGCGTCCTGCTACCTCGTCGAGCACGACGGGCACCGGATCGTGCTCGACCTGGGCAACGGCGCCTTCGGCGCGCTCCAGCGCCACGTCGACCCGCTCGACGTCGACGCCGTGGTGCTCTCGCACCTGCACGCCGACCACTGCCTCGACCTCACCTCCTACTACGTCTGGCGCCGCTACCGGCCCGAAGGCCCGGCGCACGTGATCCCGGTGCTCGGCCCCACGGGCACCCACCAGCGCATGGTGCGCGCCTACGACCTGCCGCCGGAGCCGGGCATGCTCGGCGAGTTCGAGTTCCGCGACCACGTCCCGGTCACCGAGCTGGGGCCGTTCCGGGTCTCGACCGTCCGCGTGGCGCACCCGGTGGAGGCCTACGCCGTCCGCGTCGAGGCCGGCGGGCGCTCGCTGGTGTTCAGCGGCGACACGGGGGAGTGCGACGCGCTGGTCGAGATCGCGACCGGGACCGACCTGGCCCTGTTCGAGGCCTCGCTGCTCGACCGCCACGAGATCCCCCCGGGGCTGCACCTCACCGGGCGGCAGGCGGCCGAGCACGCGGTGCGGGCCGGCGCCGGGCGCCTGGTGCTGACCCATCTCGTGCCGTGGACCCCGCGCGAGGAGACCGAGGCCGAGGCCCGGGCGGCCTACGACGGCGACCTGGTGCTGGCCGAGCCGGGCCTGGTGCTCGAGGTCTGACCCGCGGCCGGGTGCCGTGCCCCGCCCGGCCTAGGCTCTCGCGCATGACCCGCAGCGACGGCCGTGCCGCCGACCAGCTCCGACCCGTCACCTTCCAGCGCGGCTGGCTCGACCACGCGGAGGGCTCGTGCCTGGTCGAGTTCGGCCGCACCCGCGTGCTGTGCGCGGCCTCGTTCACGCCGGGGGTCCCGCGCTGGCGCAAGGACTCCGGCCTCGGCTGGGTCACCGGCGAGTACGCGATGCTGCCGCGCGCGACCGGCACGCGCAGCGACCGCGAGTCGGTCAAGGGCCGGGTCGGCGGTCGCACGCACGAGATCTCGCGCCTCGTCGGCCGCTCGCTGCGGGCGGCGGTCGACCTCTCCGCGCTCGGCGAGAACTCGATCATGATCGACTGCGACGTGCTCCAGGCCGACGGCGGCACGCGCACCGCGGCCATCACCGGGGCCTATGTCGCCCTGGCCGACGCGATCGCCTGGGCGCGCACGCAGGGGCACGTGAAGGCCGGCGCTCAGCCGATCGTCGACTCGGTGGCCGCGGTGAGCGTCGGCATCGTCGACGGCGAGCCGCGGCTCGACCTGCACTACGACGACGACGTCGCGGCCGACACAGACATGAACGTCGTGATGACCGGCGGCGGCCGTTACGTGGAGGTGCAGGGGACCGCCGAGGGCGAGCCCTTCGACCGGGCTCTGCTCGACCGCCTCCTCGACCTCGCGGCGGCCGGCTGCGCGGAGCTGACCCGCCTGCAGGCGGAGGCCCTGGCGTCGTGAGCGGCGGGGTCGACGGCCGCCGCACGGTCGTGCTCGCGTCGCGCAACGCGCACAAGATCGGCGAGATGGCCCGCATCCTCGACGATGCCGGCCTGCACGTCGACGTCGTGGGCATCGACGCCTTCGACGACGTGCCCGAGGTGCCTGAGACGGAGGACAGCTTCGAGGGCAACGCGCTGCTCAAGGCGCGCGCCGTCTGCGCGGCCACCGGCGTCCCGGCCGTGTCGGACGACTCGGGCCTGTGCGTCGACGCCCTGAACGGCATGCCGGGCGTGCTCTCGGCCCGGTGGTCCGGCGGGCAGGGCGACGTCGCGAACCTCGAGCTCGTGCTCGCCCAGCTCGCCGACACCCCGGACGAGCGGCTCGGCGCGCAGTTCCGCTGCGCCGTGGCCCTCGTGCTCCCCGACGGCCGGGAGGCCGTCGTCCACGGGGAGATGCCCGGCCGGCTCGTGCGCGTGCGGCGGGGCACGAACGGCTTCGGCTACGACCCGATCTTCGTGCCCGACGGCGAGCAGCGGACCAGCGCCGAGCTCTCCGACCGGGAGAAGGACGCCATCAGCCACCGCGGACGGGCGCTGCGCGCCCTCGTGCCCGTGCTGCGCGAGCTCCTCCCGGAGTGATCCGGCGCCCGTCGTGGGGTCAGGAGGCCGCCACGAGGTCGGCGTAGTCCGGGTGCCGGTCGATCCACGACCGGAAGAACGGGCACAGCGGCACGACGGCCATGCCGCGGCGCCGCACGTCGTCGAGCGCCTCGCGGGCGAGCGCGCCGCCGATCCCCTGGCCCTCGTGGGCCGGGTCGACCTCGGTGTGGGTGAACACCCGGCGGCCGGCGCGGTCGTGGTACTCCGCGAACCCGGCGACCTCGCCGTCGACGAGCGCCTCGTAGCGGGCCAGTCCTGCGTTCTCGCGCACCTGCACCGTCATGCGCCCAGTCTGCGCGAGCGCCCTCCCGCCGGCCCGGCGGGGGCGCGTACGGCGCCCGCCGAGCGGACGCCCGAGCCCGTGCGGACGGCGGGACTCGAACCCGCACGCTCGGGAGCACAGGAACCTAAATCCTGCGTGTCTGCCAGTTCCACCACGTCCGCGCGGTGGTCAGCCTAGGGCGGCGGGGTCGTACGGCCGGGCGGTCCGGGCGGGGACGGCGCACGACGGCGTCGCCGGGAAGGATCCGCGCGCGCCCGGTTCGCCATCAGGATACCCCCAGGGGTATCCTGATGGCTCCGGACGAGGACGGGAGCGGACATGCGCATCGTGGTGGTCGGCGGCGTCGCCGGCGGGATGTCGGCGGCGGCACGGCTGCGCCGGCTCGACGAGAGCGCCGAGATCGTGGTGCTCGAGCGCGGTCACGACGTGTCGTTCGCGAACTGCGGGCTGCCCTACCACGTGGGCGGCGAGATCGCCGACCGCGACAAGCTGCTCCTGCACACCCCGCGCAGCCTGCGGCGCTCGCTCGACCTCGACGTGCGCGTGCGCCACGAGGTGGTGGCCCTCGACCGCGCCGCCCGCACCGTGGTGGTGCGCGACCTCGAGGCCGGGTCGGCCTACGACCTCTCCTACGACGCGCTGGTGCTGGCCACCGGTGCCGAGCCGATCGTGCCGCCGCTGCCCGGCCTGGACCGCCCCCAGGTGCGCACGCTGCGGACCGTCCCGGACGCCGACGTCCTGCGCGAGATGCTCGACGCGGGCGCGCGCCGCGCGGTGGTCGTCGGCGCCGGGTTCATCGGGCTCGAGACCGTGGAGGCGTTCCGGCACCGCGGGCTCGACGTGACGCTGATCGAGCTCGCGCCGCAGGTGCTGCCCGCCCTCGACGCCGAGATGGCCGCCCTCGTGGAGGACGAGCTGCGCGCCCACGACGTCGACGTCCGCGTGGGCGTCGGGCTCGCCGGCGTGGAGGACTCCGCGACGGAGCACGCGGTCGACGTCGTGCTCGCGGACGGCTCCCGCGTGCCCGCCGACGTCGTGCTCCTCGGCGTGGGCGTCCGGCCCTCGACCGACCTCGCCCGCCACGCGGGCCTCGAGCTCTCGCCCCACGGCGCGGTGGTGGTCTCGCCGTCGCAGCAGACCAGCGACCCGTTCATCTGGGCGGTGGGCGACGCGATCCAGGTGCACGACGCCGTCACCGGCGCGCCCGGCGTGGTCCCGCTCGCGGGCCCGGCCAACCGCCAGGGCCGCACCGCCGCGGACGCGATCATGGGCCGGGAGGTGGCCTCGCGCCCCGTGCTGGGCACCGCGATCGTGAAGGTGTTCGGCCTCACCGCGGCGGTCACCGGACCGACCTCGCGCAAGCTGACCGCCGCCGGCGTCGAGCACACGGTGGTGCACCTGCACCCGGGGCACCACGCCGGCTACTACCCCGGGGCGCACCAGGTGCACCTGGCCGTGCTGTTCACCCCCGAGGGGCGGCTTCTGGGCGCGCAGGCCGTGGGCCGGGCCGGCGTCGACAAGCGCATCGACGTGCTCGCCGTGGCGCTGCGCGCCGGGATGACCGTCGACGACCTCGCCGAGCTCGAGCTGGCCTACGCGCCGCCGTTCGGCAGCGCGAAGGACCCGGTCAACATGGCCGGCTTCCTCGCGCAGAACGTGCTGGACGGCACGGTGGTGCTCTGGACCGAGGCCGACCTCGAGACCGTCACCGACGGCTCGGTGCTGCTCGTGGACGTCCGGTCGGCCCGCGAGTACGCCGGCGGCACGCTGCCCGGCGCGATCAACGTCCCGCACACGGCGCTGCGCGACCGCCTCGACGAGGTGCTGGCAGCGGCCGACGGCCGGCCCGTCCGGCTGTTCTGCGCCAGCGGGTTCCGGTCCTACCTGGCGCACCGGGCGCTGGTGGGGCACGGCGTCGACAGCGCCTCCCTGGACGGCGGCCTGAAGACGCTCGCGGCGGCGCGCCGCGACCTCACCCTGCTCCCGGGCAGGATCGAGCGGGCGGTGGTGGCATCGTGAGCACCGTCGACGTTGTTGCACCTGACGCAACAGCCGCCCCCGAGCAGGAGAACCCCATGCAGCTCGACGCCGAGTCCTCCACCGCCGTCGCCACCCGGCTGCGCCGCGCCCGCGGCCAGATCGACGGCGTCCTGTCCATGCTCGAGGCCGGCCGGGACTGCGAGGACATCGTCACCCAGCTCTCGGCGGCCTCCAAGGCCATCGACCGGGCCGCCTTCACCATCGTGGCGTGCGGTCTCACCGCGTGCATCGAGGCCGAGTCCCGGGGCGACGACGCCCCCATGGACCGCGCCCGCCTCGAGAAGCTCTTCCTGTCCCTGGCCTGAGCCGCACGTCACTGGTGAAACGGTCGTCTCCCAGCCCGGGAAGCGACCCTTTCACCAGTGACATCGGTGGGGGTGGGGTCAGACGCCGAGCTCGCGGCGCAGCTTGGCCACGTGGCCGGTCGCCTTCACGTTGTACATCGCCCGCTCGACCACGGCGCGCCCGCGTGCGTCGACGTCGACCACGAACGTCGAGCGGATCACCCCGGTGACCGTCTTGCCGTAGAGCTGCTTCTCGCCGTAGGCGCCGTACGCCGTGAGCACGGAGCGGTCCGGATCGGACAGCAGCGGGAAGGTGAGCGCGTCACGCTCGCGGAACCGCGCGAGCTTCTCGGGCGAGTCCGGGGAGATGCCGAGCACCGTGATGCCCGCCGCGGCCAGGGCGTCGAGCGAGTCGCGGAAGTCGCACGCCTGCGTGGTGCAGCCCGGCGTCATGGCGGCGGGGTAGGCGTAGAGCACCACCCGCTCGCCGGCGTGCTGCTTCCAGGTGTGCCGGGTGCCCTGGTCGTCCACGAGCCCGAGCGGCGGTGCGGGGTCCCCGGGGGCGAGTCGCTCGGTCATGGCGGGTCCTCTCGGCTGGCGGGCGGGACGGGCAGGGGAGAGGCTAGGCCCGCCACCGCCGGTGCGTGCCGGGAGCCCCCGGCGCCCGGGCCGGCGCTGAGGACGGCTGCGGCCGGCACCGGGCGACCGCCCTTCCTGCTTCTCGGATGCAGTTGCCAGTCGTTCGCACTAACCTCGCCCCGTGAGCTCACGCCCGGTCGCGGCCCCCACCGGCCCCACCCTCGTCGACGAGGCGCTCCCCAACCGCCGCATCTCCCTCGGCCGCACCGAGTGGATCGTGCTCGCGGCGATGGCCGGCTTCGTCCTGCTGCTGCACGTCGTCGGCTGGGGCACCCTCATCGGCGTCGTGGCCCCGCAGGGCTTCGACCTCGGCTCCTCGGGGATCTTCGGCATCGGCATCGGCGTCACCGCCTACACCCTGGGCATGCGCCACGCGTTCGACGCCGACCACATCGCCGCGATCGACAACACCACGCGCAAGCTGCTCAGCGACGGGCAGAAGCCGGTGTCGGTGGGCTTCTGGTTCTCCCTCGGCCACTCGAGCGTCGTGTTCGGCCTCTGCTTCCTGCTGGGCATCGGCGTCAAGTCGCTGGCCGGTCAGGTCGAGGACGGCAACTCCACCCTCCAGACGACGCTCGGGCTCATCGGCACCTCGGTCTCGGGCACGTTCCTGATCCTCATCGGCATCATCAACCTCGTCGTGCTGGCGAAGATCGTCAACGTCTTCCGGGCCATGCGCGAGGGCCACTTCGACGAGGTGGAGCTCGAGCACCACCTCTCGCAGCGCGGCTTCATGAACCGGCTGCTCGGCGGCGTCACCAAGGCCGTGCGCAAGCCGCGGCACATGTACCCGGTGGGCCTGCTGTTCGGGCTCGGGTTCGACACGGCCACCGAGGTGTCGCTGCTGGTGCTCGCGGGCGGCGCCGCGGCGTTCCAGCTGCCCTGGTACGCGGTGCTGGTGCTGCCGACCCTGTTCGCGGCGGGCATGAGCCTGCTGGACTCGATCGACGGCGCGTTCATGATCTTCGCCTACGGCTGGGCCTTCTCCCAGCCGGTGCGCAAGATCTACTACAACATCGTCATCACCGGCCTGTCCGTGGCGGTGGCCCTCGGCATCGGCCTCATCGAGGTGGTGTCGATCGTGACCGACAAGCTGGGCATCACCAGCGGTCCGCTCGCGGCCATCGGGGGGATCGACCTCAACAACGTCGGCTTCGTCATCGTCGGGCTCTTCGTGCTCACCTGGCTGGTCGCGATCCTCGTGTGGCGATTCGGCCGGATCGAGCACAAGTGGTCGCAGAACCTCAAGCCGGTGACCACCCTCGGCACGGACTCCGCGCAGGCGACGGAGACTGCCGATCCCGGCGTCGACGTCGACGAGGTCGCGCTGCCGGACACCGCCCACGTGCACGCCGACGGCCGCCTGCACGACGACGGGCACACCCACGCACCCGACGCCGAGAGCGCCGGCACGGGCGCTCCCGGGCCCGGCGGCCGCACGGCGTGAGCGTCCGCGCACCGGGGTCCTCGGGCCGACCGACCTGCCCCGATGCAGGGTCCCGGCGTAGGCTCGCCGCGTGAGCGACTCCACCGTGCGCGAGACCGCGTCGGCAGCAGCCGACTCCGTGAAGGCAGCCGCAGAGCAGGTCCAGCAGGCCGCGCAACGCGCGGCCGCGGGAGGACCCGACGCCGCGAAGGTGGCCGCGGAGTCCGCCCAGAAGGGCCTCGACGCCGCAGCCGCCGCAGCTGTGGCCGGGTCCGGCAAGGTGGCCGACGCGGCCGCCAAGGGCCACGAGCGCGTGGCGGGAAACCCGGGCGCGCGGGCCGACGCCTCGTCCAGCGCAGCGGCGGCGGCGGCCCATGCGGCCGACAAGGCCGCGGCCGAGGCCTCCCGCGACGTCACGAAGGTGGCGCGTGCCGCGGGGATGTCGGTGCCCACGGCCGCCGAGCCGCCGCGCCCGCCGCGCACCCCTGCGCAGATCGAGGCCGACCTCGACGTCGTGCGGGCCCGGCTGGCCGGACGCATCGACGAGCTCGAGGCCTACGTGTCGCCCAAGAATGTCGCAGCCCGCGGCCTGGCCTCGGTCAAGGGCGTGTTCGTCGACGAGTACGGCGGCGTCAAGCCGGACCGCGTCCTCATGGCGGCGGGCGTCGTCGTCCTGCTCGTGGGCCTCGGCGTGGTGCGCCGCCGCCGGCGGTCCTGACCCGGGTGGCCCGTCGCACGCCGCCGGGCGTCGTCGCCGTCGAGCCCGGCCCCGGCCAGGAGTCGGTGTGGGACTACCCCCGGCCGCCCGCGCTGCGCGTGGTGCAGGCCGACGTCGTGGTCGTCCTCGGGGGCGTGGAGGTCTGCCGGTCCAGGCGCGCCCTGCAGGTGCTCGAGACCTCGCACCCGCCCACCTGGTACTTGCCCCGCGACGACTGGGCGCCCGGCGCGCTGCGCCCGGCCCCTGGCTCGAGCGTGTGCGAGTGGAAGGGCACGGCGGCCTACCTCGACGTGGTGGCGGGGGACGCGGTCGCCCCGGCCGCGGCCTGGACCTACCCCGACCCGCTGCCGGCGTTCCGCGCGCTGGTCGGCCACGTCTCGCTGTACCCGGGCCGGGTCGACTCGGTGCTCGTCGACGGCGAGCGGGTGCGCGCGCAGGACGGCGGCTTCTACGGCGGGTGGGTCACGTCGTCGGTGGTGGGCCCCTTCAAGGGCGGACCGGGCACCTGGGGGTGGTGAGCGGGGTCGCTGCCCGCCCCGTACCCTCGGCGCCGTGAGCCATCCCGACACGACCCCGCTGCCCGACGGCTCGGTGCCGATCAAGCTCCTGCACGACCGGCTGCTGGTCCGCGTCGACGACGGCGAGGGCGACCGCCGGTCCAGCGGCGGGATCCTGATCCCGGCCACGGCGGCCGTCGAACGCCGGCTCATGTGGGCCCGCGTGGTCGCGATCGGCCCGAACGTGCGCACGATCGAGGTGGGCGACCAGGTGCTCTACGACCCGGAGAGCCACCCCGAGGTCGAGCTGCAGGGCAGCGAGTACGTGCTGCTGCGCGAGCGCGACGTGCACGCCCTCGCCGCGTCGCGGGTGAGCGACGGCCGCTCCGGGCTCTACCTCTAGCGCGACCCCGCCGACGACGGGCGCCGGCTGAGTCAGCCAGCCTCGTGTCCTCGAGCCCGGGCTGCTCCGAGCCGGACCTGCCGGGAACGCAACCCGCCCCCCCTCACGACGCCTCCAGCCTCAGCTCGGCAGCCTCGGCTCCCACCGAACCGGGCTGGAGCCCGGCCCTCTGCCGTGTCGCCTTCTCTCGCGCGCGACGAGGCTCGTGTGTGCACGACCTGCTCCGCGCGCCCTTTGCGAGCGCGACGCCCTGTGGGTGCGACGTGCTGGGAGTGCGATGTCCTGGTCGCTCTGCAACGTCGGTGGTGCTGCTCGTCTCGCGATCTGTCATCCACAGCCTGTGGACGACAGATCGGCGAAATCCGTTGAGATTGCTGGGGTTTGGGGGTTGTGCCTGTCGGTGGTCTCCGATAGCATTCCTACATCCATCCGAAACCAGCCGAACCCGTGGGAGGTGCCCGATGACCGCCGTCGACGACCGGGACACCACGGGTCCTGCGGGTTCGCACT
>WGLY01000033.1 GCA_016125335.1 Frankiales bacterium | reverse complement strand
GGTGAGGTCGGCCAGGTGGGCGGTCTTGAGCTGGTGGTGGCGCCGGCACAGGCCGCCGCAGTTGGCGGCCGAGGACGGGCCGTCGGGGAACGGGACGGCGTGGTCCATCTCCAGGCGCGAGGTCGCGCGGGTGGTGCAGCCGGGTGCGCGGCAGTGGTCGCGGGCCAGGACGTAGTCGCGCAGCCGGTCGGGCAGGTAGCGGGTGGTGCCGTGGTCGAGCAGGTGCCCGGTGACCGGGTCGGTGACCGCGCGCCGCCACGCGGTGGCCGCGGCGGCGTACTCGCGCCCGACCGGGGCGGGCACGGGCTCGCCGTCGAGCAGGGCGTGCCGGTCGGCCTCCCCGCGCAGCGTGTCCAGGTCCATCACCACGGTGAGGGTGACCTGCGCCGGTGCGGTGTCCCACACGATCGTGCCGTCCTCGCCGCGTCGGCCCAGCACGCGCGCGGCGAACGCGTCCGCGCGGGCTGCGTCCGCGCCCGCGTCGGGCTCACCGGCCCGGGCCGCGGCCGCGCCGCCGCGCTCGGCGGCCAGGGCGCGCCCGTCGGCGTCGATCACGGCGTGCATCGCGGAGATCGTGGGCCAGTCGCTGACCACGCCGAGGAACCCCATCCCGTCCTCGAGCGGGCGGCACGACACGTACCGGCCGGCGCGGGCCCGGACGCGGCGCTCGCTCGCGCGGGCAGCATCCAGGTCGGCCACCGCGCGGGCGACCTCGCCGCGGAACCGCGCCGGGGTCACCCGCCGCGCCCGCGGCAGCAGCCGAGCACCCAGGGCGGCCACGGTGTCCGGGTCGGTGACGTGCCGGGTGCCGGCGACGAGCTCACGGCAGTGCCACTCCGAGACCTCACCCGCATCCAACGCGGCCAGGAACCCCGGGAAGCAGCCGTGCAGCACCCGCGCCGTCGCGATCGCCGACGCCGCCGCACCCTCCCCCACCCGGGCGCACACCCCGACCTCCATCGCCGCGTGCCGGTCAGCCATCGAGTCCGACCCGTCGGCGCCCGCGACCGCCACCAGCGCACGGGCACGCACCCCGGCGACCAGCGCCGTGACCGCCTCCACCCGACGCAGATACACCAGCGCGTCCTCGCGATCGAGCGAGGCCGGGTCGACCGACACCAGCAACGGCAGGTCCCACTCCGAGACCGCGCCCCGCATCGAGAGCAGGTCCTCCGCCGGCCAGCGCTCGTCGTCGAACCGCTCCGGCCCGGGACACCCGTCCGCGACCCACTCCTCCCGGCCCGCCTCCCACAGCGCGCACTCGTCCAGCCACCCCTGGTCGAGCACCACGTCCTCGTCACGCCCAGCGCCCGCCAGCGGTCCCTGAGGGGGTGTCGGCGTCTCGTGCATGGGAGTCAGTATCGCACGTACATCGGAATCCAGTCAAGAGCTTCGGACGACGAATTCCCATGCAGTGCAACGACTTTCAGCGATCGGTCGATCACGGTCCGACGCCAGGCCACCCACCATCGGCAGGGAGCGACGGCGCCGCCGCCGACCGCGACGTCACCCCGCACAGCGCCGGGGCCCGGAGAAGCGGCGCCACCCGGCCCGGAGCCGCGCAGCGAGCGCCTCGCGACGCGCGGCGCAGGTCCACGGCCAGCGCTCGGTGCGCCCCTACAGTCGAACAGTGACCGTGACGGACGGGCGCGGTGTCGTGGTGCGCCCTGCCACGCCACGCACCGCGCGGGCCAGCGCTGCGCCCCGTCGCGGCCCGGCGCCGCGGCGTCCGCACCTCACCTACCGTCGCGACATCGACGGACTGCGCGCAATCGCCGTGGTGCTCGTGGTGCTCTTCCACGCCGGCATCGGCGTGCCCGGCGGCTTCGTCGGCGTCGACGTGTTCTTCGTGCTCTCCGGCTTCCTCATCACCGGCCTGCTCGTCGACGAGCTCGACCTCACGGGCCGCGTGTCGCTCACGGGGTTCTACGCACGCCGGGTGCGCCGGCTGCTGCCGCTCTCGGCGCTCGTGCTCGTCGTGACGGCGTTCCTGTCCGCGCTGGTGCTCGCGCCGCTGGCGCACGCGTCAGTGGCCGACGACATCCGGTCCGCCGCGCTGTGGGTCTCCAACTGGCACTTCGCCGCCGGGGCCACCCAGTACATGGCCGACACCGCGCAGAGCCCGGTGCTGCACTACTGGTCGCTCTCGCTCGAGGAGCAGTTCTACGTCGTGTGGCCTCTGCTCATCCTGCTGGTCGTGCGATCAGCGGGGAGGTGGAGCGCGATGGCCCGACGCCGGCTCGCCACCACCCTCGGCCTCGTGCTCGTCGTGACGCTGCTGCTGTCCGCCGGGCTCACCTCCTCCCTCGGGCCCTGGGCCTACTTCGGCCTCCAGACCCGGGCGTGGGAGCTCGCCGTCGGCGCGGCCCTCTCGCTCGCCGTGCTCGCGCTTGCCGAGCTGCCGCTGCCGATCGCCGGCGGGGCGGGGTGGATCGGCCTGCTGCTCATCGGATGGGCGGCGCTGAGCTTCGGCACCACCACGCCCTACCCCGGCGTGGCCGCGGTGGTGCCCGTGGCCGGTGCCGCGCTCGTGGTCGCCTCGGGCACGCGCACCCGCGGCGTGGGCGCGGCCGGCCTGCTCTCCGCACCGCTGCTCGTGCACGTCGGCCGCCGGTCGTACGCCTGGTACCTGTGGCACTGGCCGATGCTCGTGCTGGCCGCCGCGCTCGCGCCGAGCACCGGCGACCCGGGCGACGGGTCGCCCACGCACGCACCGTTCGCCTACGTGCTCGCCGCAGTCGTGCTCTCGTACGTGCTGGCCGAGCTCTCACATCGATGGGTGGAGCAGCCGGTGCGCCGGTCCCCGTGGTTCACCGCGTCGCGCGGCCGCTCGCTCGCGCTCGGCGCGGCGCTCACCGTCACGACCGTGGTGCTCGCCGGCAACCTGCTCGACTCGGGCACCGGAGCCGAGACCGGCACGGCGCCGGTCGTGGTGCCGGTCGCGGCCGGGGCGTCGGCGGGTCCGTCCGCCACGACGTCGACCGGCCGCGGCGCCAACGAGGGCGCCGCCACGTCCGGCAAGCCCTCCGCGCAGCCGTCGTCCGCGCCCGTCGCGCTCACGGCGATGACCCCCGCGCAGGCGCGCGTCGACGGGTCGGCGGCGACTGCCTGCTACGTCGGCTACGCCACCACCACGGCCGACCCGTCGTGCCGCTACGGCGCGCGCAACGGCTCACGGGTGGTCGCCCTCATTGGCGACTCGCACGCCGCGATGTGGCTGCCCGCGCTCGACCGGGCCGGCAAGGCGCGCGGCTGGCAGGTGTACCTCTGGTCGAAGTCCTCGTGCCCGATGACCGAGGTCGGGATCTACCTGCCCGCCTACACCGCCCCCTACAGCGCCTGCGACGCGTGGCGCGCCGACGTGCTGCGCCGGCTCGCGGCCCTGCCGCGCCTCGACGCCGTCGTCGTCGTGCGCAGCAAGGGCTACACGCCCGACCTCGTGCTCGACGGCCAGGGCTCGGCCGCCACCCCGAGCACCCTCCCCGCCCTCTGGCAGCAGGGCACGCACGACCTGGTGACCCGGCTCAAGGCGATCGCCCCGCAGGTGGTGATGGTCGAGGACACCCCGTGGGCGCTGGGCGACGTCCCGGACTGCCTGTCCGCGCACGTGAGCGACCCGTCGGCGTGCGCGTTCCCGCGCAGCCAGCGCGCCCACCTCGACGCCGGGCTCGTCGCGGCCGAGAAGGCCGGCGTCGCAGGCATCCCCGGCGTGCGGTTCGTCGACCCGACCTCGCTGGTGTGCCCGGGCTCCACCTGCCAGGTGGTGACGCCGACCGGCGTCATCGTCTACCGCGACGGCCACCACCTCACGCGGACGTTCAGCCGCACGCTGGCCGCGAAGTTCGGCCGGCTCATCGCGCCCTCGCTCGGCTGAGAAGCGCCGGCCTACGCCGGGCCGTCGGCCGCGTCGGCCACCGCGCCGTCCGGCCACGAGGCGATGCACACCTTGTTCCCGGCGCGGTCCGCCAGCACCCACCAGGCGGGTGCCCGCGACGCCTCCACCACGCGGCCGCCCGCGGCCACCGCCGCCTCCATCCGGGCACGTGCCTGCTCGCGGGGGAGGGAGACGTCGACGTGCATCGCGTGCCGCAGCGCCTTGGCCGGGTCGAGGTCCTGCATCCACACCGTGGACCCGTGGCCCAACGGGTCGACGCCGGCGTCGTCCTCGAGTGCGTCGTAGCCGAGCACGGCACGCCAGAACCCGACGTCGATCTCGTCGGGCCGCGCGGCCACGGCCAGCTGCACCTCCTGCGTGGCGGCCCGGTCCGCCGCGCAGCCGTGCTCGCGCGCGACGGCGGACACGGCCCGGGCCAGCCCGACGTGCCGCTCCTCGACCTGGAACACGCCCCGGGTGAGCCGCACCGTGAGCCGGTCGTCGGCCACCGTGAGCAGCGCGCCCGAGCCCGCGAGGTCCGGCACCCGGGCCAGCGCCTCGGCCAGCCGCACCGCGTCGACCAGCGTCGGTGCCCGGAAGACGGCCGTGGCACCGCCGTGCAGCACGACCCAGTCCTCGACGCCGTCGGCCGCGAGGAACGCACGCCACCCCTGCTCGCTCATGACCCCACCTCCGCGCCCACCGTAGGGCCGCGCCCGGACAGCTAAGCCCGGCGCAGCGCCGGCTCGTCCAGAACGCGGTCGAGGGTGGACAGCAGGCGATCGGCCTCGGCCTCGCCCCACACGATCGGCGGCTTCACCTTGAGCACGTTGTGGAACGGGCCGTCGGTGCTCACCAGCACGCCGAGGTGGCGCATGCGCTCGATGACGTGCGCCGCCTCCTCCCCCGCCGGCTCGAGGGTCTCTCGGTCGCGGACGAGCTCGATCCCGAGGTAGAGCCCCAGCCCGCGGACGTCGCCGATGAGCTCGTGCCGCCCGGCCAGCTCACGGGCGCCGTCGAGGATGCGCGCCCCGGTGGCCGCGGCCCGCTCCGGCAGACGCTCCTGCTCGATCACGTCGAGCACGGCGTTGCCGATGGCCGCCGACACCGGGTTGCCGCCGAAGGTGTTGAAGTACTCCATCCCGTTGGCGAACGACGCCGCCACCTCGGGCGTGGTCACCACGGCGGCGAGCGGGTGACCGTCGCCGGCCGGCTTGCCGACGGTGACGACGTCAGGCACGACGTCCTGCGTCGCGAAGCCCCAGAAGCGCGGGCCCACACGGCCGAAGCCCA
Organism: Frankiales bacterium; assembly: GCA_016125335.1. Lineage (NCBI taxonomy): Bacteria > Bacillati > Actinomycetota > Actinomycetes > Frankiales > Frankiales bacterium. Next base: position 53,663 of record WGLY01000033.1, on the reverse strand, counting down.
CCTGCACCTCGTCGGCGATCAGCAGGCCGCCGGCCGCGCGGACGTGGTCCGCCGCCGCGGCGAGGTAGCCGTCCGGCAGCACCACCTGGCCGCCGCACCCGATCATCGACTCGACGATCATCGCGGCGACGCGACCGTCGGGCGCCTCCTGCGTGCACCGCTGCACGTCGAGGGCGTACGCCGCACCGACGTCGGCGCCGTAGCCCCGGTGCGCCCCGCGGTAGGGGTCGGGCATGGCGGCCACGTGCACCCACGTCGGCGCGCCGCGGCCGCCCGGACCGGCGTGCTTGTAGGGGCTGACGTCGACCAGCGTCTGGGTGTTGCCGTGGTAGCCGTGCTCGACGCACACGACGTCCCACGCGCCGGTGTGCGCGCGCGCCAGCCGCAGCGCGAGCTCGTTGGCCTCGCTGCCGCTGTTGACGAAGAAGCACACCGACAGCGGGTCCGGCAGCGTCGCGGCGAGGCGCTCGGCGTAGCGCAGCACCTCCTCGTGCAGGTAGCGCGTGTTGGTGTTGAGCACGGCCATCTGCCGCGCGCCGGCCGCCACCACGTGCGGGTGGGCGTGGCCCACGTGCGCCACGTTGTTCACCGAGTCGAGGTAGGCGCGGCCCTCGTCGTCGTAGAGATAGGCACCGACGCCGCGCACGATGCGCAGCGGGTCGGCGTAGGAGACGGACAGGTTGGGCCCGAGCAGCCTGCGCCGGTCGCCCAGGGTCTCGGGCACCGCGCGCGCGTCCGGCGCCGCGGTGAGCGTGCTCGGCAGGCCCAGCAGCAGACCGGGGTCGGGCGAGAGCGCGAGCCACGTGGCGCGCTGCGACGGCACGGCCACGCCGGGGTAGTCCTCGTCGAGCCCGAGCAGGTCGAGGATCACCTGCACGTGCACGTGCGGCGCCCAGTCGCCGTTGCGCGGCGGCTCCCCCACCCAACCGATCACGTCGCCGGCGGCGACGGCGTCGCCCTCCCGGAGGTGGTCGAGCGTCTCGACCGCGAGGTGGCCGTAGAGCGACCAGAACGGCTCACCGTCGCCGGTGGCGTGCTCGAGCACCACGAGCGGCCCGTAGTCGAGGCGGGCGGTGTTCTCGCAGACACGGCGCACCCGGCCCGCGAGCGGGGCGTGCACCGCGGTGCCCGCGCGGGTCCACACGTCGGTGCCGAGGTGCACCGTGCGCCGCTCGGTCGCGGGGTCGTCGCCGACGGCGAACTCCGGCGCCGTGTAGAGCAGCCGCGCCTCGCCGTAGCCGCCCACGCCCACGGCGTCCGGGTCGCCGTCGACGTCGCGCCGGATCAGCGCGTCGAACCGCGCCGGGTCCGCCGAGACGTCCGCCGCGCCGAACAGGTCGCTGCCCACCGAGAGGTCGAGGTGGAACGTGCGCACCTGCTCCCACGGCCGGCCCAGCAGCGGCGCCGGGGAGGACGCCGCCAGGTGCGCGCGCACCGACGCCGCCCTCGGGAGCGGGTCCAGGCCGCACGCCGCGCGCAGCCGGCACGACGCGAGCAGCGGCGGGACGTCGAGCAGGCGCGCCAGCGAGCGCCACGCCGAGTCCTCGTCGACGCGCAGGTAGGGGTCGTCCGGGCGCTGCGCCGACTGGTCGGCCGCGTGGACGCCGGAGAGCGCCAGCCGGGCGAGCACGAGCTCCCACAGCACCTCGAGCTCGACGTCGGCCAGCGGGTGCACCTCGTGGAACCCGGCCGCGACATCGGCCACCGCCCCCACGGGGTCGTCGACGTGCACCAGGTAGGCCGCGGCCACGGCCACCTCGGCGACGACGGCCGAGTGCACGAGGTCGCCGAAGTCGATGAGCCCGCTCACCCGGGTGAAGCGGGCGGCCGGGTCGTGCCGGTGCCCGGGGTCGACCAGCACGTTGTGGTCGTTGGCGTCCCCGTGGATGACCGCGCGGCGCAGCCGCGGCGCGCGCGGCGTCACGACGTCGTCGAGCCGGGCCAGCACGCGGTCGAGCAGGGGGGAGCGCGCCGGGTCGGTGACGGCGGACCGGGTGGCAGCCACCACCTGGGGGGCGCGCAGCACGTCCCAGTGGAAGTCGCGGTGCGCCTGCGGGTGGTCGTAGCCCTCGAGGGCGGCGGCGAGACGGCCGAGCACCCGGCCCAGGTCGCGGCGCAGCGCGGGCGTGGCGGGCGCGACGTCGGCCAGGAGCGTGCCGGGGAGGTGCTCGAGCATCCGGACGAGGTGGCCGTCGACCTCGACGACCTCCTCGCCGCTGCGCGAGCGTCGCACGCCCTGCACCGGCACGCCCGCGGCCGCGGCCCGCGCCGCCGCGCCGGACTGCGCGTCGAGCACGTCGCGCGACTCCAGCCCGTTGGCGATCTTGAGCACCCAGACGCCCTCGGCGCCGGCGTCGACCCGGAAGTTGCGGTCGCGCTCGCTCGGCAGCTCGGTCACCGTGCCGTGCAGGCCGAACAGGTCCGCGGCCAGCTCCGCGGCCCGGGCGGAGGAGGTGGTCGGCGTGTGGTCGAGCAGCGACATGGCTGCACCCTAGGCCGTGCCGGAGACTGCTACGTCACACCGCGTCGCTCACCCTGCAACGGGCCGTGACGCGGTCGCACAGTGAGGACATGGCTCGCCCCACGACCACTCCCTCGTCCGCTGTCCACCACATCGCCTGCCTCGACGGCAACGAGGCGGCCGCGCTCGTCGCGCACCGCCTGTCCGACGTCTGCGCGATCTACCCGATCACCCCCGCCTCCGCGATGGGCGAGCTGGCCGACGCCTGGAGCGCGGCCGGCCGCACCAACCTGTGGGGCTCGGTGCCCGAGGTGGTCGAGATGCAGTCCGAGGGCGGCGCCGCCGCCGCGCTTCATGGCGCGGTGCAGAAGGGCGCCCTGGCCACGTCGTTCACGGCGTCGCAGGGCCTGCTGCTCATGATCCCCACCATGTTCAAGGTGGCCGGCGAGCTGACGCCCACCGTGCTGCACGTCGCCGCGCGCGCGGTCGCCACGCACGCGCTGTCGATCTTCGGGGACCACTCGGACGTGATGGCGGTGCGCAGCACCGGCTGGGCGATGCTCTGCGCGTCCGACGTCCAGGAGGCCCACGACTTCGCACTGGTCGCGCACGCCGCCACGCTGCGCTCGCGGGTGCCGTTCCTGCACTTCTTCGACGGCTTCCGCACCTCGCACGAGGTCGCCACCATCGAGCTGCTCCACGACGACGACCTGCGCGCCGTGGTCCGCGACTCCGACGTGCTCGCCCACCGCGCCTACGGCCTGACGCCCGAGGCACCGGTGATGCGCGGCAGCGCCCAGAACCCCGACGTGTTCTTCCAGTCGCGCGAGGCCGCCAACACCCACTACGCGGCGGTGCCCGCCACGGTCGCGACCGTGTTCGCGGAGCTGGCCGAGCGCACGGGGCGCCGCTACGACCTCGTCGACTACCACGGCCACCCCGACGCCGAGCGCGTCGTCGTCGCCATGGGCTCCGCGACCGGCACCCTGCGCGAGACGGTCGACGATCTGGTCTCGCGCGGCGAGCGGGTCGGCGTCGCCGTGGTGCGGCTCTACCGGCCGTTCCCCGCCGACGCGCTGCGCGCCGCGCTGCCCGCGACGGTCACCCGCATCGCCGTGCTCGACCGCACCAAGGAGCCGGGCGCCCCGGCGGAGCCGCTGCACCTCGACGTGATGTCGGCCTTCGCCGGCGAGTCGGGCACGCTGGTGATCGGCGGCCGCTACGGCCTGGGCTCCAAGGAGTTCACGCCAGGCGACGCCAAGGCCGTGTTCGACGAGCTGGCCCTGCCCGAGCCGCGCCCGCGCTTCACCGTGGGCATCGTCGACGACGTGACCGGGCTCTCGCTCCCGGTCGACCCGTCGTACCGCGTGCCGACCTCCGCCGTCCAGGCGATGTTCTTCGGCCTCGGCAGCGACGGCACGGTGGGTGCGAACAAGACGAGCATCAAGCTCATCGGCGAGCACACCGACTCTCACGCCCAGGGCTACTTCGTCTACGACTCGAAGAAGTCCGGGTCGATGACGGTGTCGCACCTGCGCTTCGGTCCGGACACGATCCGCTCCGCATACCTCATCGACCAGGCCGACCTCGTGGCCTGCCACCAGTTCCACCTCCTCTCCCGCGTCGACGTGCTGGCCCACGCCCGGCCGGGCGGCACGGTGCTGCTCAACAGCCCCTACCCGGCCGAGGAGGTCTGGGACCACCTGCCGCACGACGCGCAGAGCCACGTGCTCGCCAAGGGCCTCGCGCTGTGGACCATCGACGCGACGACGATCGCGCGCGAGGCGGGCCTCGGCCCGCGCATCAACACCGTGATGCAGCCGTGCTTCTTCGCCGTGGCCGACGTCCTGCCCGTGGACGAGGCGATCGAGCTGGTCAAGGCCGGCATCGAGAAGGCCTACGGACGGCGCGGCCCGGAGGTCGTGCAGCGCAACCTCGTCGCGATCGACGCCGCCCTCGCGGGGCTCGCCCGCGTGCCGGTGCCGCTCGCCCTCACCGCGACGGCCCCCGACACCAAGGGCCCGGACGGCGTGGTGCGCGAGCTCATCGCGGGCCGCGGCGACGCCCTCCCGGTGAGCGCGATGAGCATCGACGGCACCTTCGTCACCGGCACCGCTGCGCTCGAGAAGCGGATGCTCGCGGAGGAGCTGCCGATCTGGGACCCGGCGCTGTGCATCGACTGCGGCAAGTGCGCCATCGTCTGCCCCCACGCGGCGATCCGGATGAAGGCGTTCCCCGCCTCTGACGCCGTCGGAGCGCCCGAGGGGTTCCTCACCAAGACCTACGGCGGCCACGACCTGCCGGAGGGCACGCTCCTCACGGTCCAGGTCGCGCCGGACGACTGCACCGGCTGCGGCATCTGCGTCGCCGTGTGCCCGGTGCGCGACAAGGCCGACCCCTCCCACAAGGCGATCGACCTGCTGCCCGCGGCCGAGCACCGCGACGTGGAGCGGCCGCGCTACGAGTTCTTCCAGAACATCCCGGACGTCGACCGCTCCGCGGTGCGCCACGACACGGTCAAGGGGTCGCAGCTGCTCCGCCCGCTGTTCGAGTTCTCGGGCGCGTGCGCCGGCTGCGGCGAGACGCCGTACCTCAAGCTGCTCTCGCAGCTGCTCGGCGACCGGATGGTGGTCGCGAACGCCACCGGCTGCTCGTCGATCTACGGCGGCAACCTGCCCACCACCCCGTGGGCCAAGGACGCGAACGGGCGCGGCCCGGCGTGGGTCAACTCGCTGTTCGAGGACAACGCGGAGTTCGGCCTCGGGATCCGGCTGGGCGTGGAGCGGCAGGTGGCCGACGCGCACCGGCTGCTGCGCGAGCTGTCCGACGTGCTGCCCCCCGACGTCGTGACGCCGCTGGTGGAGCGCGAGCCCGAGGTGACCGACGAGGCCTCGGTCGCGGAGCGCCGCGACGAGGTGGCGCGCCTGCGCGACGCGCTGGCCGGCGTCGACGACCCGCGCGCCGTCTCGCTCGCCTCGCTCGCCGACGCGTTCGTGCCGCAGAGCGTGTGGATCGTCGGCGGCGACGGCTGGGCCTACGACATCGACTTCGGCGGCCTCGACCACGTGCTGGCCTCCGGCCGCAACGTGAACGTCCTGGTGCTCGACACCGAGGTGTACTCCAACACCGGCGGGCAGGCGTCCAAGTCGACGCCGCGCGGTGCGGCGGCGAAGTTCGCCAGCCACGGCAAGCCGACCAAGAAGAAGGACCTCGGGCTGCTCGCGATGGCCTACGGCGACGTGTACGTCGCGCAGGTCGCGATGGGGGCCAACGAGACCCAGACCGTGCGCGCCCTGCTCGAGGCCGCCGCGTGGCCCGGGCCGTCGATCGTGCTCGCGTACTCCACCTGCATCGCCCACGGCATCGAGATGTCGTCGTCGATGGCGCACCAGAAGGCGGCGGTGACGAGCGGCTACTGGCCGCTCTACCGCTTCCACCCGAGTCCGGCGCCGGACGCGCACCCGTTCAGCCTGGACAGCAAGCGGCCCACGACCACCCTCGCGGACTTCACCCGCGAGGAGACGAGGTACTCCGCACTCGACCGCAGCGACCACGACCGCAGCGCGCACCTGCTCGCGCTGGCGCAGGCCGACATCGACCAGCGCTGGCACTACTACGAGCAGCTCGCCGGCGTGGAGCGCTCGCTGTCGGCGGAGATCGAGGAGGAGCTCGGGGTGGCCGATCACGGCGACCACGAGCCTCGGTGGGTGACGGTCGAGGACGACTGACCGCACCGGGACGCCGGCCCGCCGGGGAGCGGGCCGGCACCGAGTCCCGGGCTCCCCGGTGGTGGGGCCGCCGGGGAGCCCGACCCTCCCCTCCCGGCGCCGGCGACCCGCCCTCTGCGTGGCCGAGCGCGTCGCGGGCCCTGAGTCCAGCCGTTCGGGGGTGCCGCGGACGTCGCCGCGCCCGCTAGCCTCCGGCCATGCGACGGGGAATGCGCGGTCCTGGACTGGTCGTCGGCGCGGTCGTCGGCCTCGGTCTCACCCTCACGGCGTGCGGCGGGAGTTCGCCGTCCGACACGGCGCAGAGCCTGATCGCGCGGGCGTCGAGCGCCGCGTCGGTCGCGGAGAGCGCGGCGTCGGCCAACGCCGGCGAGTCAAGCGCTCCGGCCGTGGGCGGCGACCTCGACTGCTCGGGCATCACGAAGGACGTCACCGCGAAGTTCATCGTGTTCACGCAGGTGCTCGCCGGCGCCGGCAGCAAGGACGCCGTGGACGGCCTGCGCAGCGGCCAGCTCACCAGCTACACGCCCGACGGCATGGACGAGGTGCTCGCCAAGCTGGAGGTCCTGCGCGGCCACCCGGCCACCGGCTTCGGCGACCCCGGCGCGTCGATCGACTACTTCACGCAGGTCAACAAGCTCATGCGCGCGATGATCGAGGCCGACTCGGTCTCTCAGGCCCAGATCGACGCCTACACGGCCGCCACCGGCTCGCCCGCGCAGGTGATCGGCAAGCAGCTCCCCATCAACGCCGCGCTCTCCCAGTACTGCAAGTTCTGACCGATGTCACTGGTGGAACGGCTGCTTCCGCTGCCGGGAAGCGACCCTTTCACCAGTGACGTCGGGTCCGTGCGGGAAGCGGCTTCGTAGGCTGGCGGCATGCCGGCGCGCGAGGTCCCCACGAGCGTCCGGGCCGACGCCTGGACCTGGGCGGTGCGCGTCTACCCCACCCGCTCGGCGGCGAGCGCCGCCTGCCGGGCCGGGCACGTGAAGGTCAACGACGTCAGCGTGAAGCCGGCGCACCCCGTGCGGCCCGGCGACACCGTGCGGGCGCGGACCCCGGCCGGGGAGCGCGTGCTGGTGGTGACGGGCCTCATCGAGAAGCGCACGAGCGCCACCGTGGCGGCGCTGCACTACGAGGACCGCACCCCGCCACCGCCGCCCCGCGCGGAGCGACCCGCCGTGCTCGTCCGCGACCGCGGCGCCGGGCGTCCCACCAAGCGCGAGCGCCGCGACCTCGACCGCCTCCGCGGCCGACGCTGACGCCGATCCCCGAGGAGGCACCCGGTGAGCGAGCTGACCCCCTACATCGCCGTCGGCGACGCGACGGCCGCGATCGCCTGGTACGTCGACGTCCTGGGCGCCGAGGTGGTCCACGAGCCGATCGTCATGCCGGACGGGCGCATCGGCCACGTGGAGCTCGCCGTCGACGGCGCGCGCTGGATGATGTCCGACGAGCACCCGGAGCTGCACGTCGAGGCGCCGGCGCCGGGCCGCGGCGCCGCCGTCACCCTGCACCTCACCGTCGAGGACGTCGACGCCGTCTGCGCCCGGGTCACGGCGGCCGGCGTCGCGCTCGACCGCGGCCCGCAGGACAACCCGGGCCTGGGCCGCGTCGCGGTGTTCCGCGACCCGTTCGGCCATCGCTGGTTCCTCCACCAGCCCGAGTGATCCGACCGTCGGAGGGAGTCAGCCGCGGCCGGCGCCCCAGGCGGTCCAGGCCAGCGCGGTGGTGGTGAACGGGCCGTCCGGCAGCCGCTCCCGCAGGAGCTCCTCGAGCCGCGCTCGCGACGCCGCGTCCAGGGCTGCGACGTGCTCGCCGGCCGGCCCGACGCCGAGCGTGTAGGGCTGCCACCACGCGTCGAACCCGTCGTGGTGCACCTCGACGGAGAGCGCCGTCGCCTCGACCGCGCGGGCTCCGGCGTCGCGCAGCAGCTCCGCCAGGTGGCCCTCGCGCACCCCGGGCAGGTGCGACTCGTCGCGGGCGCCCGGGTCGAGCGAGCGCACGGCGGACCAGAACTCCGCCAGCGGGCCCCGCCCGCCGGCGTGGTCCCACACCGTGGCGCCGACGATGCCGTCGGCCGAGGCGGCCCGCGCCATCGCGCCGAGGCCCCGGACCGCGTCGTGCATGAAGTGGACCGCCAGCGACGCGAGCACGACGTCGTACGACGCGGTGCCCACGTCGAGGGCCTCCGCGGTCGTCTGGAGCACCTCCATCGACGGGTAGCGGGCGCGGACGGCGGCGACGAACGACGCCGACGGGTCGGCCGCGCTGACGGCGTCGACGCCGAGCCGCTCGACCAGGACGTCGGTGAGCGCGCCGGTGCCGCAGCCCACGTCCAGGGCCCGCTGCCCGGGCCGCACGCCTACCGCGTCCGCGAACAGCACCGCGAGGGGACGCGAGAAGCGCCCCATGAACCGGCCGTAGGCCTCGGCGTCGACCTCGAACACGAGCCCATGCTCGCTGAGCTGGGTCGTGAGCGCAGCCGGACGCCGGGAGTCGTGGCTCAGCCGCCGTAGGGGCGGGTGATCGCCTCGAGCACGTGGCCGACCGGGTCCTCCCAGTAGACGCCGCGGCCTCCGTCGTCGTGGTTGATGCGCCCCGGGCGGCGCCGGGAGGGGTCGGCCCAGTAGGGCAGCCCGCGCTCGGCGATCCGCGCCATGATCTCGTCGAACTCCGGCTCGCTCACCAGGAAGGCGTAGTGCTGCGGCTGGATGCGGCCCTGCGCGTCCGCGCCGTATCCGTCGAGGAAGTCCAGCGAGACCCCGTTGGCGACGTCTACCACGAGGAACGGCCCGAACGGCACGGGCGCGCCGAGGCCGAGTATGTCGGCGAGGAAGATCGCGGACTCACGCTTGTCGCGGGCGCCCACGATCGTGTGGTTGAGCTGTACCGGCACGACGACCTCCTCCGGGGAGGGATCGATTCTGGCCGCCGGGGCAGCGACCCGTCGAGACTCACGGCTGTCACCAAGCCGGGGACGCGGGCGGGCCGGCGGCGTCACACTCGCGCCATCGCCCCGCGTCCGGCGGGACGCGGCGCCGCCGGCTTCCGGCGGCCGGGAGGGTGATGCGACGTGTGGGCCCAGCTGATGACGATCCGGAGCCAGCCGGAGAACGAGGAGCGCCTGCGCGAGGTCTTCGCGCAGCTGCGCGCGGTCGAGCAGCCCGGGTCGGGACTGCTGCGCACGATGGCGATGCGCAGCCAGGCCGATCCCGCGACTGTGTACACCCTGGTGATCTTCGAGAGCGAGGCGCACGCGCGCGCCCGCGAGAACGACCCGCGGCGCGAGGCCGGGCTGGCGCAGGTGCGCGCCCTCATGGGCGAGGTCCTCGAAGGGCCGCCGCAGTTCACGGACCTCGACGTCATCGTCGACCTCCCCGGCGCCGACCCGGCCTGACCCCGACCTCGGCCGATGTCACTGGTGAAATGGCTGCTTCCCGGGCCGGGAGGCGACCGGTTCACCAGTGACATCGCGGGCGGACCGACTGACAGGGGCCGCGCGCGCACCTAGCGTGGGGGTCCACAGCCGCCGAACCCGTGAGGGGCCGCGCCATGTCCGTGACACGAGGGTTCCTGGGGCACCGGCGCGAGCGCGACCCGCGCCTGCCCCCCGGGCAGTACAACGCCGGCGACGACTGGCCGGTGCTCACCGCCGAGGTGACGCCGAACCTGCGCACGGATGCGTGGACCCTCACCGTCGACGGGCTGGTCGAGCGCGTGAGCACGTGGACCTGGGACGAGGCGCACGCGCTGCCGCAGTCCGAGTACCACGGCGACATCCACTGCGTGACGACGTGGTCGAAGCTGGGCACCGTGTTCGGCGGCGTCAGCGTCGACGAGGTCCTCGACGCCGCAGGCCCCCGGCCGGAGGCCACGCACGTGATGGCGACGTCCACCACGGGCTACACGACCAACCTCCCGCTCGAGGACCTGCGCGGCGGCAAGGCCTGGGTCGCGTTCACGTTCGGCGGGCTGCCGCTCACGACGCACCACGGCGGGCCCGTACGGTTGCTCGTACCGCACCTCTACTTCTGGAAGAGCGCGAAGTGGGTCACCCGCCTCACGCTGATGGACCACGACGAGCCCGGCTTCTGGGAGCGCAACGGCTACCACGACCGGGGCGACCCCTGGCAGGAGCAGCGCTACCAGGGCGACTGACACCACCGACGACGGAGGAGCACGCCATCGACACCGGCACCCCCACCGCCCCGCGCGGGGGCTGGCGCCGCGCCACCGTGCGCGAGGTGCGCGACCCGGGCGGAGCCGTCGTGCTGCGCCTCGACGTGCCGGACCGCGTCGACCACATGCCCGGCCAGCACTACGTCGTGCGCCTCACCGCGGACGACGGCTACACGGCGGCGCGGTCGTACTCCGTGGTGTCCGCGCCGTCCGACCCGCTGGTGGAGCTGTACGTCGAGCGGCTCGAGGACGGTGAGGTCTCGACGTTCCTCGCCGACGTGGTGGAGCCCGGCGACGAGCTCGAGGTGCGCGGCCCGATCGGCGGCTGGTTCGCCTGGGACGGCGAGACCCCGGTGCTCGCCGTCGGCGGCGGATCCGGTGTCGCGCCGCTGGTGTCGATGCTGCGCCACGCGCACGACCTCGGGCGTCCCGAGCTCGTGTGCCTCGTCGCCGCGGCACGCACGCTCGCGCAGACGCCGTACGCCGAGGAGATCTCCGGCGGGTGCCAGGTGGTGGCCCTGTCGCGCGAGACGTCACCCTCGGGCCGGGCGGCCTCGCGGCTGTCCGCCGCGGACCTCGCCCCGCTGGTGGAGGGCCGGCGCACCGCCTTCGTGTGCGGCTCGGCCGCGTTCGCCGAGGCGGCCAGCCAGCTGCTGGTGTCGGTGGGGATGCCCGCCGGCTCGATCCGGGTCGAGCGGTTCGGCCCGAGCGGCTGACCGTCAGCCCCCGCGTGCCGTTCCCCGACGGCGCGTCCCGCCCGACCGACGAGGAGAGCACCGTGGACGACCTGCACCGCCAGATCAGCGACCTGATCGAGGAGGAGCACCGGCTGCGCTCGGCCCCCGCGACCGACGCGTCGCGCTCCGAGCTGTCCTCGCTCGAGACCAGGCTCGACCAGCTCTGGGACCTCATGCGCCAGCGCGCCGCGCGGCGCGACGCCGGCCAGGACCCGTCCGGGGCGCACCAGCGGCCGGCGTCGGAGGTGGAGGGCTACCTCCAGTAGCCGCACCGGACGCGGACACGTGGCCGGCGTCGGAGGCCGACTGCCGCCCCGCGGCGCCTCCGACCCGGCCGCGACGGAGACTGGGGTCATGACCACGACGTCCCGCACCGGCGCGCACCCGCTCCCCCACGTCACCCACGAGGTGCTCAACCAGGCACCCCCGCGCGAGGACGTCGACGAGCTCGCGACCAACCCGGTGCTGGTGGAGGCCGTGCGCCGGCACGGCGCGGAGTGGGCGCTTCACGAGCTCGGGACCGTCGGCCGGCTCGTCGGGAGCCGCTCGTTCCAGGACGACGCCGCCACCGCCAACACCCAGACGCCGACGCTGCGCGCGTTCGACCGGCACGGCCGGCGCGTGGACGAGGTCGACTACCACCCGGCGTACCACCGCATCATCCGCGAGGCGGTCGCGCACGGCGCGCACACCTCCGCATGGGCGGACCCGCGCCACGGGGCCAACGTCGCCCGGGCCGCGGCGTTCATGCTCTTCAGCCAGGTGGAGCCCGGCCACGCCTGCCCGGTGTCGATGACGCACGCGGCGGTGCCCACGCTGATGCTCCAGGCCGACGTCGCCGAGCAGTGGGTGCCGCGGCTGCTCTCGCGCGAGTACGACCCCGAGCTCGGCGACGGCGCCAAGGCCTCGGCGATCCTCGGGATGGCGATGACCGAGAAGCAGGGCGGCTCCGACGTGCGCGCCAACACCACCACCGCCGTGCCGACGGGCGCCGGCGGGTCGGGCGGCGAGTACCTGCTCACCGGCCACAAGTGGTTCTGCTCGGCGCCGATGTCCGACGCCTTCCTCGTGCTCGCGCAGGCGACCGGGGCGGCGGGCGAGGGCCTCTCGTGCTTCCTGCTGCCGCGCGTTCTCCCGGACGGCACGCGCAACGTGTTCCGCATCCAGCGGCTCAAGGACAAGCTGGGCAACCGCGCCAACGCCTCCTCGGAGATCGAGCTCGACGGCTCGGTCGCGCTGATGGTCGGCGAGCCCGGGCGGGGCGTGCGCACCATCATCGAGATGGTCAACCGCACCCGGCTCGACTGCGTGCTCGGGTCCGCTGCGGGCATGCGCCAGTCGGTGGCCGAGGCCGTGTGGCACGCCCGCCACCGGGCCGCGTTCGGCCGGCTCCTGGTGGACCAGCCCGCGATGGCCGCCGTCCTCGCCGACCTCGCCCTGGAGTCCGAGGCGGCCACCGTGACCTCCGCGTGGCTGGCCGCCGTCCATGACGACGACGCGCCGCTGCGCCGCCTGGCCACGGCGGTCGCGAAGTACTGGATCTGCAAGCGGGGGCCGCACCACTCCTACGAGGCGCTGGAGTGCCTGGGCGGCAACGGGTACACGGAGGACTTCCCCCTCGCCCGTCGCTACCGCGAGCAGCCGGTGATGGCCGTGTGGGAGGGCTCGGGCAACGTCATCGCGCTCGATGTGCTGCGCGCCCTCGACCGCGAGCCGGAGTCGTTCGTCGCCTTCGACCACGAGCTCTCGCTGGCGGAGGGCCACCATCCGGTGCTCGACGCCCATGTCGAGGACGTGCGGGCGCAGGTGCGCGCGATCGCCGCCGCCGGGCCCGACGAGGCGCAGCGCGGCGCTCGTCGGCTCGTGGAGTCGATGGCCCTCGCGCTCCAGGCCTCCCTGCTCACGCGCTTCTCGCCGTCAACGGTGAGCGAGGCGTTCGTGGCTGCGCGGCTCGGCGAGCAGCGCGGGCACGAGTACGGCGTGCTGCCCCACGGCACGGACGTCGAGGCGATCCTCGCCCGCCACTGAGCACGAGCCTCGGTCGCTCAGCCCTCTGCCGGCAACGCCGGGAGGCCGTCGATGCTCGTCGCGTTCTTCGCCGCACGGTAGGCCGAGAGCTCCTCGTCGCTCTTGCGGGAGGCCCACGACTCGAGCAGGTCGCGATCGCCCACGTGCTCGTAGAGCGGGACGGCGAACCCGCACGAGTCGCTCACCCGGGTGACGTCCACCGTCACGACGGCGCGCACGCCCGGGCGGGCGGGGAACCGGGCGACCAGCTCGCCCCACTCCGGGTCGTCGGGGGTGTGCACCGTGCCGCGGCCGTGCAGCCGCACGATGTTCGGCGGCCCGTCGAACGCGCAGAACATCACCACGATGCGCCCGTTCTCGCGCAGGTGGGCCAGCGACTCGGCGCCGCTGCCGGTGAGGTCGAGGTAGGCGACCGTGCGCTCGTCGAGCACCGCGAAGGTGTCGCGGTGCCCCTTGGGCGAGAGGTTCACGTGGCCGTCGGCGTCGAGCGGCGCCGTCCCCACGAAGTAGACGTGCTGGGCCTCGATGAAGTCCCTCAGCCGGCCGTCGATCGTCTCGTGCACCCGTCCCATGGCCCGACGCTAGTGCGCAGGCCTCCCCGCCCCCGTCCCGTTCCGCGATCCGGACGCCCGGCGGCCGGCCGGTGGGGGTCAGGCGCGGTGGGGGAACTGGGCGAAGTCCGGGGTGCGCTTGGCCTTGAAGGCCTCACGGCCCTCCTGGGCCTCGGCCGAGCCGTAGAACAGCAGGTTGGCGTCGTGCGCCAGCTGCTGGATCCCGGCGTACCCGTCCTCGGCGGCGTGGAAGCTCGCCTTCATCAGCCGCAGCGCGAACGGCGAGAGCGCCAGCATCTCCCGGCACCAGCGGACGGTCTCGGCTTCGAGGTCGGCGAGCGGCACCACCGCGTTGACCAGGCCCATGTCCAGCGCCTGCAGCGCGTCGTACTGGCGGCAGAGGAACCAGATCTCCTTGGCCTTCTTGGGCCCGACGAGGTCCGCGAGCAGGCTCGCGCCGAAGCCGCCGTCGAACGAGCCGACCTTGGGGCCCACCTGGCCGAAGCGAGCGTTGTCCGCCGCGATGGTCAGGTCGCACACCACGTGCAGCACGTGACCGCCGCCGATCGCCCAGCCGGCCACCATCGCCACGATCGGCTTGGGGCAGCGGCGCATCGCGACGTGCAGGTCGGTGACGTGGAAGCGTCCGGTGGCGTTCTCGTCGGTCTTGTAGCCGCTGTCGCCGCGCACGCGCTGGTCGCCGCCGGAGCAGAAGGCCTTCTCGCCCTCACCCGTGAGGATGATGACCCCGACCGACTCGTCCTCGCGCGCGAGCGTGAGCGCCGCCGAGATCTCGATGAGCGTCTGCGGGCGGAACGCGTTGTGCACCTCGGGACGGTTGATCGTGATCTTCGCGATCCCGTCGTCGGAGACCGCGTAGCGGATGTCGGTCCAGTCGCCGTGCTCGTGCCAGACGACGGAGGGCGTGGTGGTGTCGGTCATGAGGACATTCTGCCGACCATGCCCCCGGTCCGCCCCTGGGGCTACCGGGACTTGATGTAGCCCGAGATGGCGGAGGCGGTGCCCGCTCCTGCCCAGTTCAGCGGTACCACCTTGAAGCGGTAGTACTTGCCTGACGTCAACGGCGTGACCGTGGCCCTCCGGCTGGTCGTGACCGGGTCGGCGAACCTCCTCCACACCGTCGAACCCTTGACTTGGTAGTAGATGGCGTAGTCCCGGGGGGCCGAGATGCCGCCGGCGGTGGACGGCGCCGTCCAGGAGATCGTGATCCTCCTCGCGGCCGTCGACGACCCGGTCGGCCGGCCCGGCGCCGAGTTGACGAGCACCACGCGGTACGGATTCGCGGCGATCCCGAACGCGTTGCCCGGGCCGGTGCCGTCGGGAGCGTTGTTGGACGTCCCGTCGCCCAGGCGGCCTCCGCTGCCGTTGCCCCAGCACCAGACGCGACCGCCGTCGGCGATCTCGCAGCTGCCCCAGTACGAGCTCCACACCGAGGTGGCCTTGGCGAGGCTCGCGGTGGCGCGAACGGGAGCGGCCTGGGTGACGTACTGCCCGTCCCCGAGACGGCCGAGGTCATCGGTGCCCCAGCACTTCACCAGCCCGGCGATCGTCACGCAGCCGCCATAGGGAGACATGGCGAGCGACGTGGCTCCTGCGACGCCGAAGACCGGGACCGGGGTGGCGGAGTGCGTCGCGCTCGTCGCCGCCCCGAGCGCCCCGTACGAGTTGTCGCCCCAGCACGACACCGTGCCGCCCGCGCGCAGCGCGCAGGAGTCGTTGTAGCCCACCACGACGGCACTGGCGTCGGAGATGCCCGCCACGGTCACCAGACCGGTGCGGGGCGAGGTCGTGCCGTCGCCGAGCTGGCCGGAATCGTTGGCGCCCCAGCAGACCACGCGCTTGTCTACGCGCCGCACGCAGGCATGCAGGCCGCCCAAGGAGACGTCGGTCGCTGTCGTGATCCCCGCGACCTTGACGGGCGAGTCCTGCTGCGTCGACGGGAACCCGGTGAACCCGGGCCACTGGGGGTTGCCCCAGCACCAGACCGTGCCGTCCTGCCTCACCGCACAGGTCGCGTTGAGCCCGACCGTGACTGCGGCGACGTTGGTCAGGCCCGGCACGGTCGTGGGCGTGGACACCGCGGCGCTGGTGGTGCCGTTGCCCACCATCCCCTGGTTGTTCGCGCCCCAGCACTTCACCGTGCGATTGAGCATCAACGCGCAGACCGTGGCGTTGTTCACCGAGACCGATCGCGCGAGCGAGGTCAACGGCGACGTCACAGGGGCGACGGCCAAGCTGGGATTGACGTCTCCGCGCCCGAGCTGACCCGACGCGTTGGCCCCCCAGCAGTAGATCATCGCGCTCTCGCGGACGGCGCACATCGTGAAGTTGTCGCCGGAGATCACCGGTTGGGAGCCGTCGGCGATCCCCGAGTCCCATGCCCACGCCGGGGCCGCAGGAACGAGGGCCGCGATCGCGAACGCGGTCATGACACCGATGGACACAAGGCGCTTCATGCTGTCTCCCTGCCCCAGGCAGACCGACCACGACGAGCGGGCGCGCGCCGCCGGTGCTAGCGGCAAACGTACGGCGCACAGGTCCGCCGACGGCCCCCGCCACGCCGAGGCGTCGCGGTGCCGGCCCCGTGACGGCGGACGGAGGGCTCGCGCCGTCAGACCTGGGCGCCGGGAAGGCGGAGGACGCCGAGCCCCCGCTTGATCAGCTCGTTCGCGACCACGAGGCGCTGGATCTCCGAGGTGCCCTCCCAGATCCGGTCGACGCGCACCTCGCGGTAGATGCGCTCGACCGCGAACGAGCGGTCGTAGCCGCGTCCGCCGAAGACCTGGAGGCACCGGTCCGCGACGCGGCCGGACGCCTCGGAGGCCGACAGCTTCGCGATGGACGCCTTGGCGTGCATCGTCTTCGGGTCGGCGCCTGCGTCGATCTCGCCCGCCACCTGGTGGTAGTAGGCACGGTTGACGGCGATGTCGACGGCCGAGTCGGCCAGCATCGCCTGCACCAGCTGGAACTCGGCGATCGGGCGCCCGAACTGCTCGCGCTCGACGGCCCAGTCGCGCGCGTGCTGAAGGGCACGCTCCGCCGCGCCGATCGTCCGGGCGGCGATGAGCAGCCGCTCCTCGACGAACCACTCCTTGGTCAGGTCGAAGCCCTGGCCGACCTCGCCGAGGACGTGGTCGTCGGGCACGAGGACGTCGGTGAAGCCGATCTGCGGGTGCCCCAGCACCGGCGTGTGCATGAACGACGGGGTGTGCAGGATCTCGACGCCGGGCGAGTCCTTCTCGACGAGGAAGAGCGTCGGCGCGGCCTCCGGGCCGGCGTTGGCGTGCACGATGAGGAAGTCGGCGACGTCGCCCGCGGTGACGAACCACTTCTCGCCGTTGATGAGCCAGCCGCCGTCGACCTTCGTGGCCGTCGTCGTCACGCCGCCCGCGTCCGAGCCGGCGCCCGGTTCGGTCACGGCGTAGGCGTCACGCACCTCGCCGCGGATCACGGGGAGCAGGAAGCGCTCCCGCTGCTCCGGCGTCGCGTGCACGAGCACGTTCGCCGGCCACCAGGTGAAGTCCCACAGGCAGTTCGTCGCCTTCCCCACCTGCTCGGAGACGATGACGCGCTCGAGCATCGTGAGGCCGGCGCCGCCGAGCTCGCGCGGCATGTTCATCGCCCACAGGCCGGCGTCGCGCGCGCCCTGCTCGAGCTCGCGCTGGATCGCCGGGTCGAGCCGGCCCCCGGACGCCTCGACGGCCTCCTCGTGCTGCATGAGGGTTTCGACGTACGCCGCGGCCCGCCGCTGGAGCTCGACCTGCTCGGGCGTGTACTCGAAGTCCATGACTGCCTCTCGTGCTCGGACGGACGTGGGGTGAGCGGTGGTGTCAGGGAGCCGCGACCGCGCGCGCGTCGAGGGCGAGGACTCCGTCGGGCGTGGCCAGCAGGGGGTTGACCTCGAGCTCGCCGAGCTCGGGGTGGGCCGCCGCGACCTCGGAGATCCTGGAGACCGCGTCGGCGAGGGCCGCGACGTCGACCGCGGCGCGGCCGCGCACGCCATCCAGCAGGGCCGCCCCGCGCAGGCCGCGCAGGAGCGCCTCGACCGTGCCGGGCGAGGCCGGCGCGAGCGCGAACGCGACGTCGCCCAGAACCTCCGCGTGCACGCCGCCGAGGCCCACCATGAGCACGGGACCGAAGCGGTCGTCCCACCGCACGCCCGCGATGACCTCGACACCGGCAGCGACGTCGGCCATGGCCTCGACCGTGACGGACGGAGGAGCGAGCCGTGCGACCAGCTCGGCGTGGGCGGAACGCACGGCGCGCTCGTCGCGCAGGCCGATCACCACGCCACCCGAGTCGGACTTGTGCACCAGCCCCATCGCCTTGAGCACCACGGGATACGCCGGCCGGTCGGTGGCGAGGACCTGCTCGAGCTCGGATGCGTCGCGCACCACGGCGGCGTCGGGGAACCGCAGCCCGGACGCCTGCAGCAGGTCGCGCGTCGCGAGGTAGTCGGTGCCCGCGACAGGTGCGGCCGCCGGGGGCACGGTCAGGTCGTCGCGCGGCGCCGCAGGCGGGCCGCACACGGCGGCGAGCGACCGCGCGGCCTCCTCCAGGCCGCGGAAGACGGGGACGCCGACGCCGTGCAGCGCGTCGAAGCTCGCGCTGCGCGGGAAGATGGTCTGGACCACGACCGGCGCGTCCTGCGCGGCCACCACCTCGGCCGCGCGCCGCGCTGCGTCGAGCTCGAGCGGGCCGAGGACGCCCGGCTGGTCGGCATAGCCGCCGAAGTACCCCACCCAGAGCACCCCGTCGACCTCGTCCGAGCCGAGCAGCACCTCCAGACCGCGCGCGTAGCTGTCCGGGTCCTGCTCCCCGGCGCCCGCGAGGTCGACCGGGTTGGAGGTGGTGGCGCCCGGCCAGGTCGCCGCGCGCAGCCGGTCGCCGAGGGCCACCGACAGCTCGGGGACGACCAGCCCCGCGTCGGCCGCGACGTCTGCGGCCACCGACCCGTGCCCGCCGCCGTCGGTGAGCACCGCGACCCGTCGCCCCGAGGTGCGGCGGGGGGAGACCAGGGAGGCGAGGAGGGTCACCATCCGCTCCGGCGCGTCGACGCGGTGCACCCCACCCGCCAGGCAGGCCGCGTCGACGACCGACGACGGGCTGGTCAGCGCACCGGTGTGGGACGCCGCGCCGCGCGCCGCAGCCCGGGTGCGTCCGGGCGCGAGCAGCACCACCGGCTTTCCGGCGTCGGCGAGGTCACGGGCGGCGGCAACGAGGTCGCGTCCGTCGACGAGGTCCTCGGCGTACACCGCGACCGCGCGCGTGGCGTCGTGGTCCACGCAGGAGCGCATGAGCTCGGCGAGGGTGACATCGGCCTGGTTGCCGAGGGAGACGAACCTCGCGATCCCGAGGCCCTGCAGCGCCAGCCGGTCGTCGAGGTCGATCACGAGGTTGCCGCTCTGCGAGAGCACCGTGATGGGGCCGCGCCGCACCGGGTCCGACGAGAGCAGCAGACCCGTGCTCGTGTCGGCGACGCCGAGGCAGTTCGGCCCGACCAGCACGGCCCCGGCGGCCCGGGTCCGGCGCACGGCCTCGGCCTCGATCGCCGCGCCCTCGGGCGAGGCCTCCCCCAGTCCCGCCGTGACGGCGACGATCGCGCGCGCCCCGGCGGCGAGGGCGCTGTCGACGGCGTCGAGGAACCCGTCCGCGGGGACGCAGACGGCCACGAGGTCCACGGCGCGGCCCACCTCGAGCAGCGATCGGGCCGCCGGGATGCCGAGCACGGTGCCGCCTCGCCGGTTGACCAGGTGCAGGTCGCGACCGGAGGGCGAGGACAGCAGCTGGCGCGCGATGTGGTGGCCCCATTTCGCCGTGTCGTCGCTCGCTCCGACCACCGCGACGGACACCGGGTCGAAGATCGCACCGAGGTCCCGCGCGGCTCCGGCCGTGCCGCTCGCCACCCGCTGCATCTGGCCCTCTCACCCGTCGGCGTCCTGATCCGCGAGTCAGTCAAGCAGACGGCCCGCGTCCCGGGGCAGCCTCCCCCGGACCGTTGCGTGCGACCTCAGACCAGCTTGGGGTAGAGACCCACGAGGACGACGGCGACGACGAACAGCGCCAGCCCCAGACCGAGCAGGGCCCACTGCGCGCCGCGGGTGCGCATCCGGCCGGAGATCGCCGCGAAGAACAGCACCGAGGCGAACGCGACCGTGAGGAGCGTGTAGTTGTCGCCGCGCTGGTTGTAATCCAGGGCCTGCTGGAACTTCGCGTCTGCGAGCGCGTCCGACGCCTTGGCCTGTGTCGACTCCGGCACGACGTACTGCGGCATGTCGAACGGCGACGCCGGCGCCTGCGCGTTGTTCTGCGGGTCGGTCGCCCTCCAGGCGCCGAAGGCCGTTTTCAGCGGCTCCGGGAAGCGCTCGGCGAGGTAGGCGGCGAGGGTCTCGTCGCCCTGCGCCTTGGCCTGCAGCCACTGGGTGTACAGCGACACCTGCACGGTGATGCGGCGGTTGGCGTCGCCGTCGAGGCGGGCGGCCTGGATGCGCGCGGAGCTCGCCTGGCTGAACGAGATCGACATCGCGCCGCCCCACTTGCTCGACTGGAAGCCGGCCCAGGCGGTCAGGATGGTCGTGATCGAGAGCAGGACGACGGCCACCAGCTCGCGCCAGTCGCGCCCCTCGGTCCCCGTGTCGGCGTCGGTCACGCGGTCAGTATGGACAGCACCCGCCCGCGACGGCGGCCGAAACGGTCCAGCGGCGCGCGCCCTCCCGAGCCGCCTCCTCCCGGCGTACGGGGATCCTCGACGGATGCGCGTCGGCGCCTAGTCTGGGAGGCATGGATCCGCAGGCGAACGTCCACGGCGACCCCCTCGAGGTGTGCAGCCTCGAGCCGCTGACCGGCTTCTACCGCGACGGCTTCACCACGACCGGGCCTGACGACGTCGGCTCGCACACCGTGTGCACCGTGGTGACGGCGGAGTTCCTGGAGCACCAGCGCCGCGTCGGCAACGACCTGTCGACGCCGGTGCCCGAGTACGGCTTCCCCGGCCTGGTGCCGGGCGACCGCTGGGCCGTGTGCGCGGCCCGCTGGTGGGAGGCCTACGCCGACGGCGTCAAGGCTCCCGTCGTGCTGCGGGCGACCAATTCCGCAGCGCTCGACACCGTCCCCCTCGACGCCCTCGTCGAGTGCGCCGCGGACGCGCCCGACGACCCCTCCGAGCTGTTCGCCTGACCTCCGGGTGGGTCGACGCCAGTGCGTCAGAGCCCGCTGACCGCCGTCACCGAGCCGTCGTCGATCGCCGCCAGCAGCGCGGCGTGGTCGCGCTCGTTGAGGTCGGCGTACGCGACTGCGAAGTCGGCGACCGCCTGGTCGAACGTGTCCTTGCGTCCGAGGTACGACGCGATCGCGACGCGGTCGCCGGCGCGGGCATGGGCGCGGGCGAGCGTCCAGCCGCACATCTGGCCGTACACGGTCATCCCCTCCGGGAGCATGGTCTCGATCGGCAGGGACATCTTCCAGTCGCGCAGCTGGCGGACGTAGAAGTCCCGCTCGGCGCCGTCGGTGAGCACGCGCTGGTAGCCGAGGAAGATGTCGCTCGCGGCCTGCATGAGCCGCTGCCCGTGCACCACGCGCTGACCGCTCTGCCCCCGCGTCGTCGTGCCGGTGACCGTCTCGATGACGGACGCCGTCGCCTCCTTGCCCTGCAGGAACAGCGGGTCGCCCTCGTCGATCCCCTGGAGCAGCAGGATCCAGCAGCGCGTGCCGACGCTGCCGACCCCGACGACCTTCCTGGCCATGTCGACCAGCTGGTACTGCTCGATCAGGTGCTTGCGGTCCGAGGGCAGGCTCGCCCGGTAGGAACGGATGAGCACGCGCATCTCGTGCATCACCTCGTCGCGGTCGCGGTCCGGCGCGAGCTCGTCGATCGTCTCGACGAGCGGCGGGTCGCCCACGATCCGCGGCTTGCCGTCCACCTGCGTGGTCAGCTTGTCCAGCGCCTGCATGCTGTCGCGCGTGCGCGCCTTCGCCAGTGCCGCCTCGGTGCGCCGGGCGCCCTCGAGCGACAGCTTCCCGCGCACCGCCTGGAAGGTGCGGTCGACGTCGAGGCGCGCGTACCAGACGTCCAGCGAGCCCATCGTCGCGAAGTGCCGCATCGCCGTCCGGTAGGACGCGACGGCCGCGAGCACGAGGGCACGGGTCTGCTTGCGCTTGAAATCGTTGCCGCGCGCGGCGATCTCGAGACTGGCCGCGAGGCGCTTGACGTCCCACTCGAACGAGCCGGGCGCCGTCTCGTCGAAGTCGTTGATGTCGAAGAGCAGGTTGCGCTCCGGGGACCCGAACACGCCGAAGTTGGACAGATGGGCGTCCCCGCACAGCTGCGTGCGCAGCCCGGTGGTCGGGGTGCGCGCGAGGTCGCTCGCCATCACGAGCGCGGCTCCCCGGTAGAACGCGAAGGGCGTGGTCGCCATGCGGCCGTATCGGATCGGCACCAGCTCTGGGACCCGCGTCGCGCCCTGGGACCTCAGCAGCTCGACGGGATCGGGCCGCCCGGTGCCGGCGTCCAGGGCGGAGTGGGCGTCGAGCGGCACCCGGGCCCTGGCCGCCTTCCCGGCGGCGGCCCGGTCGGCCCGGGTCGGGTGGCTCAGCTTGGGCGGGCGGGCGGTGGTGCTGGTCGTGTCGGCCATGGGAACTCCTTCGTCGGCGTCGGGAGTCGAGGGAATGATGGCGCTCACCGCCCCCTGTTCGCAGGTCGCGCGGGATGTCCGGGCGCCGTCCGTGCCTCGGGCCGCGGCTGGGGAGCGGTGACGGCGGCCCGCCGCTCGGGCACGATGGCCGCATGGACCCCGCGGCGGAACGGGAGCAGGCACGGTCCGCGCACGACCGGCGGGACTGGCCGGCCGCCCGCGACGCCTTCGCCGCAGCCGACGCGCGGGAGCCGCTCGGCGCGGTGGATCTCGAGGCGTGGGGCCTGGCCGCGCTGCTGGTCGGGCTGGACGCCGAGTCGGACACCGTCCGCGAGCGCGCGCACCACGCGTTCCTCGGCGGGGGCGACCTCGACGGCGCCGCCCGCGTGGCGTTCTGGCTGGGGCTGGCGCTGCTGATGCGCGGCGAGCAGGCCCGTGCCGGCGGCTGGTTCGGGCGCGTGCGCAGCGTGCTCGGCCCCGCGTTCGAGGCCTCGGTGTGGCGCGGGTACGAGTCCGTGAACGACGGCATGCGCGCCCTGTTCGCCGGCGAGGCCGACCACGCGCTCGCCGCGCTCGGCGGCGCGATCACGGTGGCGGAGCGGTTCGACGACACGGCCCTGCGCGTGCTCGCGGGCAACGGCCACGGCCAGGCGCTGCTGGCCCTGGGCGAGTCACGACGCGGGCTCGCGGAGCTCGACGAGGTGATGGTGCTCGCGACGACGACGCCGGGGGTCACACCGCAGGCGGTGGGACTGGTCTACTGCGCCGTCATCGCCGTGTGCCGCGAGTGCCTCGACCTCACCCGCAGCGCCGAGTGGACCGACGTCCTCTCCCGATGGTGCGAGGACCAGAACGGGCTGGTGCCCTATCGCGGCCAGTGCCTCGTGCACCGGTCCGAGGTGATGGCGATGCGCGGGCGCTGGGAGGCGGCGGCCGAGGAGGTGCGCACGGTCATCGACCGGCTGGCCGACGTGCCCGGCGACGCGGCCGCGGGCATGGCGCACTACCAGCTCGGCGAGCTGCACCGGCTGCACGGGCACGACGACGCGGCCGAGGCGGCGTACCGGCACGCCCTCGCCGCCGGGGTCGACCCGCAGCCCGGCCTGGCGCTGCTGCGGCTGGCGCAGGGCCGCGCCGCGACCGCCTTGCTCTCCGTGCGCCGGGCCCTCGACGAGGTCGCGCTTCCCTTCGGGCGCACCCGGCTGCTGCCCGCGGCCGTGGAGATCGCCCTGGCCGCCGGCGACACGGGCACGGCGCACGCGCTGGCCGACGAGCTCGCCTCGGCCGCGGCAGCCGGGTCGCCGGTCGTGGCCGCCGCAGCCGCGCAGGGACGGGGCGCGGTCGCACTGGCCGACGGCCGGCCCTCCGACGCGCTGGGACTGCTCCGCACGGCGCTGCAGGCCTGGACCGCGCTCGAGGCGCCGTACGAGACGGCCCGGTGCCGCACGCTGCTGGCGCGCGCGTGCGACGCCGTGGGCGACACCGAGACCGCGGAGCTCGAGCGGGCGGCGGCCCGCTCGGTGTTCGCCGCGCTGGACGCCGCGCACGACCTCGCGGCGCTCGACGACGGCCCCGCCGGCGCGGACCGCGGTGCCGCACCGGCCGGGCTGACGCCGCGCGAGCTCGAGGTGCTGCGCCTGGTGGCCACCGGCGCGAGCAACCGCGAGGTGGCCGAGCGGCTGGTGCTCTCGGAGAGGACCGTCGCGCGTCACATGGCCAACATCTTCCTCAAGCTCGGCGTCTCCTCGCGCTCCGCCGCGACGGCGTTCGCCTTCGGCCACCGGCTCGTCTGAGCCCCCGCGCGGCCGGCGACCGGCCCGGCGGTCTGCACATGCATCTGCACAGTTCTGCCGACGAGGACGCCGCCGTCGCGCGCCTAGCGTCGCGCCACCCGAGACGCAGGAGGCGGACATGCAGGTGCTGGTGGCGGGCGGCGGACCCGTCGGGACGTACACGGCGATCGCGCTCGCGCGACACGGCCACGTGGTGACCGTCGTCGACCGCGACCCGGGACCGGGTGCGGACGGCGAGTGGCAGCGCAAGGGCGTGATGCAGGGCACGCACCCGCACGGGTGGCGGCCCGGCGTACGCCGGGCGCTGCTCGCCGAGATGCCCGACGTGTACCAGGAGATCCTCGCCGCGGGCGCCCGCGAGCAGCGGCCGCCCGGCGTCCCCGACGCGATGGCCGCCATGGCCACGGGCTACTTCTGCCGGCGCCCGGTGGTCGAGCGCGTGCTGCGCGCGGCGGCGCAGCGGCAGCCCGGCCTCACGTGGCTGACCGGGCACGTGGACGACGTCGTGGTCGAGGACGGGGTCGCGCGCGGCCTCGTCGTGGACGGCGACCGGCTCGACGCCGACGCGGTGGTCGTGGCGACCGGGCGGGTGAGCCACCTGGGCGAGCGCCTGCGCGGCCGTGTCGAGGGCGGCCCGTGCGGGTCGGCGTACATCTTCCGGCAGTACCGGGCGCGCGAGGCGGAGTGGGCGTGCGACCTCACCGTGCCGTCGTTCTCGACCGGGCCGGGCTACGTGTCGCTGGTGATGCCGCAGGACGACGCGACGCACTCCGTGCTGGTCGCCTATCCCGTGGACGCCCCCGAGTTCGCGGCACTGCGCACCGCCGACGGCTTCGCCCTGATGACGCAGGCGATCCCGAACCTGGCCCCGTGGACCGACCCGGAGCGCTACGAGCCCGTCACCGAGGTGACCGTGGG
This sequence comes from Frankiales bacterium, assembly GCA_016125335.1. Taxonomy (NCBI): domain Bacteria; kingdom Bacillati; phylum Actinomycetota; class Actinomycetes; order Frankiales; species Frankiales bacterium. Next base: position 28,617 of record WGLY01000033.1, on the reverse strand, counting down.
CGGCAACCTCACGAACACCTACCAGCTGCAGGGCCCGGCGCTGGGCATGCCGCCGGCGCGCGGGCTCTACTTCGTGGGCGACGCGATCCTCACCACGAACCCGGCGGCCGGCCGCAACCTCTCGCTGCTGCTCGGCCACGTGCAGCACCTGCTCGCCACCCTCGACACCGTCGACGACCCCGACTCCGTGTCGCTCGCGCTCGACGAGTGGGCCGAGCAGCACGTGCGTCCCTGGTTCGAGGACCACGTCCGCTGGGACCGGACGCTGCTGCGCCGGTTCGCCGGCCAGGACCTCGACCTCGACGAGCGCATCCCGTCCGACGTGATCTGCGCGGCCGTCGAGGTGGACCGCTCGATCCTGCCGAACGTCATGATGTACCTCGGGATGGCCGCAGGACCCGACGTGCTCGACCCCGTCGAGGACACGGTGCGCACGCTGCTGCGCGACGGGTGGCGACCGCGCACGGACGGCCCCACCAGCGCCCAGCTCGCCGCGCTCGTGTCCGCCGTGCCGGCCTGACCGGCCGACAGGATCAGCGCGTGGGACGACGGTCGAACAGCCGCTGGGCCCAGAGGTAGGACAGCACGGCGATCAGCACGCTCCATCCGATCGCGAGGGCGACGTCGCGACCGCTCGGCGAGCCGAGCAGCAGCCCTCGCACGGACTCGATCGTGGGCGTGAACGGCTCGTTCTCGGCGAACCACCGCAACGCCCCCGGGAGCGACTGCGTGGGGACGAAGCCGCTGCTGAGGAACGGCAGCAGGATGAGGAACATCGGCAGGTTGCTGGCGCTCTCCGGGGTCTTGGCGACCAGCCCCAGCGCGACGGACAGCCAGGTGAGCGCCACCACGAACAGCGCGACCACCCCGGTGGCGGCGAGCCACCCCGCGATCCCGGCGTTGGGCCGGAAGCCCACCGCGAGGGCGACGAGGAGCACGGCGAGCACGCTGAACATCGCCTGGAGGAAGCTGGCCGTGGCGTGCCCGGTGAGCACGGCCGAGCGTGTCACGGGCATGGTGCGGAACCGCGCGATGAGGCCGGCGTCCATGTCCATCGCCACGGAGATGGCGGTGCCCTGCGCCGCCGCGGCGACGGTGATGACGAGGATCCCGGGCGTCACGTAGTCGGCGTAGCCGGCGCGCCCGAGCGCGCCGACGCCGAGCCCCGCGCCGAGCGTCTCGCCGAAGACGTAGACGAACAGCAGCAGGAACACCACCGGCATCCCGACGAGGATCAGGGTCATGCTCGGGTAGCGGATGATGCGGCGCAGGCTGCGCCGGGTCATCGTCGAGGAGTCGTGGACGGCGAGTGCCAGTGCGGACATGTTGATCAGCTCCGCTCGTCGTGCCGGTGGCCCGTGAGGCTCAGGAACACGTCGTCGAGGTCGGGCAGGTGGACGGACAGCTCGTCGGGGACGAGCGAGCCGTGGTCGAGGGTGTCCAGCAGGGCCCGCAGCGCCGGCACGCCGCCGTCGCTGGGCACCTGGAGCGAGAGGCCGGACTGGTCCGGCGTCGAGCGCGGGAACGCCCGGGCGGCGGCGTCGAGCTGCGCGGCGTCGGCGAACTGCAGCCGCACATGACCGCCCGGCACCAGGCGCTTGAGCTCGGTGGGCGTGCCCTGCGCCACGATGCGGCCGGAGTCGAGCACGGCGACGTGGTGGGCGAGGTGGTCGGCCTCCTCGAGGTACTGCGTGGTGAGGAAGACCGTGACGCCGGACCCCGCGAGCTCGCGGACGATGTCCCACATGGCGCGTCTGCTGCGCGGGTCGAGCCCGGTGGTGGGCTCGTCGAGGAACAGGATCTCGGGGTCCCCCACGAGGGTCATCGCGAGGTCGAGCCGGCGGCGCATGCCGCCTGAGTACGCCGCCGCGGCCTTGCCGGCGTCGGCCTCGAGGTCGAACCGCGCGAGCAGGTCGTCGATGCGCCGCTGGGCCGCGGCGCGGTCGAGCCGGTGCAGCCGCGCCATGAGGGCGAGGTTCTCGCGGCCGGTGAGCAGGTCGTCGAGGGCGGACGCCTGACCGGTGACGCCGATCCTCGCGCGGACCGCGGCGCCCTCCTGAGCGACGTCGAACCCGCCGACCCGGGCGACGCCGCCGTCCGCGGGGATCAGGGTCGAGAGGATCTGCACCAGCGTGGTCTTGCCGGCGCCGTTGGGGCCGAGCAGGGCGAACACCGTGCCCGCCTCGACCGCGAGATCGAGGCCGTCGAGCACCATGGCGTCGCCGTACGCCTTGCGCAGCCCCTCGGTGACGATCGCGGTGCGCGTGGCCGTCGCGGTGCTCATGAGCCGTCCTCCCCGTCGTCGGCGACGACCGCGCGCAGCACCTCGACGTCGCCGGCGCTGGTGCGTGCCCGGACCTCCACCCGGCGCTCGTGCGGGCCCGGCTGGGACACGGACTCGAGCTCGCTGCGGACGGCGCCGAACGAGGTGCCGAGGTCGAGCAGCGCCGCCGTGCCCGGCGCGACGCCCACCTGGACACGACCGATGGAGGTGCTCAGCTCGACCGTGCCCTGCTCGACGGAGCCCACGCGCAGGCTGCCGTTGGCCGAGGTGGCGTGCACGTCGCCGTGCGCCCGCTCGACGGTGATGGCCCCGTTCGCGGACTTGACCCGCAGCGGTCCCCCGCTCTCGCCGATCTGCGTGTCGCCGTTGGCGTTCTTCACCTCCGCGCGTCCGTCGATCCGGTCGATGCGGACCGAGCCGGATCCGGTCGAGCAGTAGGCGTCGCCGCCGATGCGCCGGGCGTCGATGCTGCCCACGCCGGTGCGCAGGTCGGCGTCGGCGGCGTCCTGCAGCACGATGTCGCCGGCGGAGGTCTTGAGCCGGCAGTCGCCGAGCTCGCCCTCGACCGTGATGCATCCGGCCGAGGTCTGGGCCTCGACCTGCGAGCCCGCGGCCAGCCGCACCGACACGTCGATCGCGCCGTAGCGGCGCCCGAAGATGATCGGCCCGATCGTCGGCCCGACGACCCGCAGGCGGCCGTCGTCGAAGGACACCTCGGTGGCCTCGGCGGCCCGCCGGTCCTTCTCGTTCGCGGGGTCGGCCGGGACGACCTCGACGCTCGTGGCGCCGGCGTCGTCCACGGAGACCCGCAGGCTCCCCATGTCGACCTTGAGGTAGGCGCTGATCGGTCCCTCGGTGGCGAAGCTGGTCATGGCGTGCTCCTTCGGTGCTCGTGCGGTCGCGACGTGACGGTGCGGGGCGGCGCTCACCGGGCCCACCCCCGGTAGCGGTCGCCCCCGGAGCGCGACGGGCCCGGAGACGGGACGCGCCGCGTCGACTCGGTGGCCAGGGCGCCCGTGGCGGCGCGCACGAGCCAGGCGTTGACCGAGAGGCCGGCGGTGCGCGCGGCGTCCTCGACCCGGTCCTTGAGGTCCTGGCCGAGACGCAGGTTGATCCGCGTCATCGCGTCCTCGCCGCCGGCCGGGGCGGAGGGCGCCTCCACCACGGCCTCCGGGGGCGCCTCGGCGTGCGGCGGCGGCGTGACGACGAGCTCCGGGTCTCGCCCGCGCAGGCGCACCTCGACCGACCCGGGGGCGAGCTCCTGGGTGATCTCGGCGGCAGCCACGGACAGCGCCTCGAGCAGGGCGAGCCGGAAGGCCGACTCGAGCGGCGCGGCGAGCCGCTCGGCGAGGTCGCGGGCCTCCGGGCCGGCCGGTTCGGCCGCCGCGAGCAGCTGGCTGCGCAGGTCGATCAGGTACGGGGTGAGCTCCATGGCGCCACTATGGCATCACTATGGCACCACACGCAACCACTCTGGTGCCATCACGGCACCACGCCCGGAGAGCGGCGGGGCGGGCCTACCCGGCCGGGCCGTCGAGCCGGGTGCGCACCCAGCGCAGGCACGCCTGCGCCTGCGTCAGCTGGAACCGGCGGATCGTGGGCATCTCCGGCCTCGCGGGCTGGCGCCCCTGCCAGGAGAAGTAGCCCGCCAGCCCCGCCAGCGTCGCGGTGAGGCTGTCCCGCTCGGCCGCGGCGAGCACCGGCGTGCGCGCCACCAGGTGCTCGGGGTCGTGGCCGCCGAAGACCGCGGCGTTGAGCACGAGGGTGAGGCTGTCGAGCCACGCCGGCCCGAGGCAGGCCCAGGGCCAGTCCACGAGGACGACGCGGTCGTCGGTGAGCAGCAGGTTGTCCGCGCGGACGTCGCCGTGCACGAGCGTGGTGCCCTCCAGGGCCTGCAGGCTCGAGCGCCCGAGCGCGGCCAGCTCGGGCAGCCGCGCGACGGCCCACGGGTCGAGGTCGTCGGGGACGGCCTCGCTCAGCGTCTCCCACCGTCTGACATCGGGGGCGAGCACGTCGGCGAGGCGCGGCAGGTCGGCCAGCGGCGAGGGCGTCAGCTGCCGGGCCATGCCCTCGAGCGCCTCCAGGCACCGGCTGAGGTCGTCCTCCTGCCACGGCATCGCCGGTGAGCGCCCGTCGACGTCCTCGAGCGCGAGAGCCACCCAGGACCCGTCGTCGTAGCCGCCGAGCAGGCGCGGGGCGAAGGCGGCCTCGGGGAGCGCCGCGGTCACGGCCAGCTCGCGGCGGTGGATCCCGGGCGAGTCCGGGTTGACCTCCGGGCCCACGGCCTTCACGAAGGCACGGCGCCCGTCGGCGAGCACGACCCGGTCGGCGCTTCCCGGGGAGAACCCGCCGGGCTGGCTCACGGCCGACACGACCGTGGAGCCCAGCGCCTCCTCGACGCCCTCGCGGACGGCGGCCGGCAGCTCGTGCCACTGGGTCCGGCGGCCGCCCACGGCGGCGGGGGCGACATCGTCGGTCGGCGGAGTCGTCATGACCGGCCAGCGTGGCCCGGGGCCACCTCGCGGGCAAGCATCCGGCCGCGAGCCATCAGGCGACCAGGGTGCGCAGCAGCCAGCGGTCCACCGCCGTCAGCGCCCGCACCACGACGGGCATGGCAAGGCAGAGAACGGCGGCCAGCACGGTCGTGAGGATCACTGCCGCCTCCCCCTCCAGCGACCAGGAGCCGAGCACCACGGTGCGGCTCGGCAGCAGCCACGCCCAGGCCTGGGACGAGAGCCCGGCGAGCACGAGCGACCAGCCGGTAAGGACGACGGTGGCGTTGACGATCCCGAGCGGGAGCAGCACGACGCCGTAGACCACCGACCGCCACGCGCGCCCGTCGACGAGCAGGCGCAGCCAGGCGGACCACGAGCGCGGGAGCGACGTGGGCCCGGACGACGGCGTCCCGAGGAGCGCCGCCCCGCGGTGACGCTCGACCGAGGCTGCGAGCAGCGAGCCGGCCAGTGTCAGGACCAGCAGCGCGATGCCGAGGAGCGCCAGGGGCAGCAGCCCGACCGAGGCGGCGACGAGGGCGACGACGGACGTGCCCCACAGCATCCCGACTGGGAGGTCGAGCACCAGGTGGGCCGTGGCCAGCCAGGTGCGGCGCGACCACGGGGTCCAGGCGCCGGCCCGCACGTGGGGGGTCGGCGTCACGACGCGGACCACGGGCACTGACGGGGTCGCGAGCGGCATCGGGGCTCCTGAGGTCGTGCGCGGGCGGGTCACGGGACGCGGCGGACGCTGCGCAGCGCGAGCAGTCCGACGACGAGGAGGACGACGTCCTGCGAGACCATGACGGCCCACAGTGCGCCGCCGTGCAGGCCGGTTGTGTGCAGCAGCAGGTCGGACACGGCGTGCGTGCCCGCGAGGAACCACACGGCGCTGGTGCGCAGGCGCAGCAGGGCGTAGCCCATCCCGAACACCGCGGCGCCGAAGGCCTGGGCGGCGGTCACCGCGACGTTCTGCCCGAACAGCGCGTTGGCCAGGTGGGTCGCGCCGAAGACGGCCGAGGTGACCAGCGCGGCCCGGCCGGGCCCGAGCGGGAGGGCGGCTCGCAACGAGAGGCCGCGGAACCACAGCTCCTCGTACGCACCGGTGGCGAGGTAGCCCACGGCCAGCGCGACGAGGGTCGCCCGGTCGGGCGACCAGCCCCACGCCAGCGGCACCAGGGCCACCAGCAGCGGGGCCACGAGCCACGCGCGATGGCGCCAGGTGGCGGGCCGGCCCGCCCCCACGGCCGACCAGCCGGCGCGCCGAGCGACGACGAGGCTGATGACGAGCAGGACGAGCACCACGGGCAGGCGGCGGAGGAGCTGGTCGGACTGGGGGGCGACGAGGCCGACGACGAGCGACCCGAGGGCCGTGACGGCGATGCTCACGCCGGCGTAGCCGAGGACGGCACGCACCGGGCGCACCCGCTCGGGCGCGACGGTGCGGGAGCGCACCGGGGCGACGGGGTCGATGCTCACGAGGTTCTCCTGGAGGGCGGGGCGGGTCATGGCGGGGTCAGGCCAGGGCCGCGGCGGGCACGGTGGCGGTGGCGCGGCGGGCGCGGACGACGAGCACGGCGGTGCGGGCGAGCACCATGGCGAGCGCCATGACGACGAAGGCCGCGGTCCAGGCGTCGGCACCGGTGATGGCGTGGTCGCGGGAGAACGAACCGACGGCGGCGGCCCCGGAGCCGGTGGCCCACTCGGCGAACAGGACTCGGCCGCCGATCATGACGATCCACAGCGCGGCGAAGCCGGCACCGGCGGTGGCGTGGAGCCGGCCCTGGTGGTGGTGCAGGCGGGTGACGGCGGCGGCCGCGAGGCCGAGGACCGCGCCGACGACGCCGAAGGCCACGACGAGGTCGAGGTCGTTGCCCGCCGTCGGGAGCGGGACGAGGAAGAAGGCGGCGGCGCCTCCTACGAGGGCGAGCGGGAGGACGAAGGTCGAGCGGGTCACCTCGCGGGTGCCCAGGTTGCGCAGCAGCGCCCACGCGAGGAGGACGATCGACAGGATCCACTGGGTGGCGCTCATCGGGAGCTCCCTTCTGGTCGGTACCTCGAGGGTGCCGATCAGGGGGCGCTGCCCGCGTCGGTGGGAACGGCCGGTGCGAGCGGGATCAACGGCCGTCGGCCGGCTCGGCCGGATGACGTAGCCGGCCTGCGGGCTCAGCCGGCGACGGTGCCCCTGGAGAGGGGGACGGCGACCTCGACCCGGGTCCCCGCGCCCCGCTCGGAGGTGACCGTCGCCGAGCCGCCGAGGCCGCTCGCCCGCTCGCGCATGGTGCCCAGCCCCAGGTGCCCGAGGTGCTCGACCGAGGTGTCGAAGCCGATGCCGTCGTCGACGACCGCGAGGCGCACCTCGCCCGTCGCGTCGTCGTGCTCGATCGAGACGTCGATCCGGCGCGGCCGGGCGTGCTTGACCGCGTTGTGCATCGCCTCGAGCGCGATCCGGTACAGGTGCTCCTCGGCGTCCGCGGGCAGCGGCAGCCGCTGCACCGGCGCCTGGACGTCGATCACGACCTGCTCACGCGCGGCGATCGCCGCCGCCTGCTTGGTGAGCGCGGCACCGAGCCCCTCCTCGGCGAGCGCCCCGGGACGCAGCTCGAAGATGAGCGCGCGCATCTCGGCCAGCGCTCCCCTCGTGAGCTCCTGGAGCCGCGCGACCTCGGCTCGCGCGAGGTCGGCGTCCGGGCCGAGCGGCTCGAGCCGCCGCTCGGCCGTGCGCGCGTGCATCGTCATCGAGAACAGCGCCTGGCTCACCGAGTCGTGCAGCTCGCGCGCCAGCCGCTGCCGCTCGGCGTCGCCGGCCGCACGCGCCTGCTCGGCGAACAGCGCGGCGTTCTGGACCGCGAGGGCGGCGTGGTCGGCCATGGCCAGCAGGTAGTCGCGGTCGTCGACGGTGACCCTCGCGCTGGCCGGCAGGTGCACGTGGAGCTCGCCGAAGCTCACGCTCCCCGAGACGAGAGTGAGCACCACCAGGTCGTCCCACTCCGGCTGCGGGGACGCCCAGAACCGGTGCACCGGCTCGAACCGCGGGTCCTGGAACGCCGCCATGCGGAAGTCGCGCAGCAGCTCGAACGGCTGGGGGTTGCGCTCGGCCGGGTCGCGCGGGTCCTCGAGGTGCATGCGTCGCATCGCCGCCGCATATCCGTCGCCGAACGACGGGTCGGCGACCATCGTGAAGGAGTCGTCGTCGGGGGTGAGACCGGACGCCCACGTGATCAGCGAGCAGGCCGTCGCCGGCGTGGTCCGCATCAGCTGCTCGCGGATGGTGCTCAGCGTGGAGGTCAGCGGCTGGTCGACCGTCATGGCCGCGGACACGGCCGTGAACGCACGGATCCGCGCCTCGAGGCGTTCGTGCGAGAGCACCCGGTCGGTCGCGTCGGTGACGACGTCGAGCACGCCGACGATCTCGCCGTCCTCGTACAACGGGGCGAACACGACGTCCCAGTAGGTGGCGACACCGGGGATCTCGATCTTGTTCGCCGCCTGGCGCACGACGTTCCCCGCGCGGACGGCGCCGAACAGCTCATCGAGGCCGGCCTCGTTGCCGGGGATCATGTCGTAGATGCTCCGGCCGGGGGCCGTGTACTCCGGGCCGGCGCCGAAGTAGAGCTCGTAGAAGCCGGTCCAGGTGCGGTTGCACCGCTCGAGGCGGCCGTCGAGGTCGAAGACGGCGAGGCCGAACGGCACGCGGTCGAAGAAGATGTCGACGATCTGCCGCTCGATCGGATCCGCGCTGGGCGGGTAGGGCTCGATGACCGGCTCCGTCGGCATCGACGTGCTGCGCAGCGGCGAGGGACGGCCCTGCCCCAGCGTGTCGTCGGCGGCGGTCACCCGCCCGTCCCCGCGGCGTCGACCAGCCCTTCGCGCACGGCCCACATGGCCGCCTGCGTCCGCGAGGCGAGGCCGAGCTTGGCGAGGATGTTGGACACGTGCGTGCGGGCGGTGCGCTCGGCGACCCCGAGCCGCTTGCCGATCTCCCGGTTGGTGCGCCCCTCCGCGACGAGGATGACGACCTCGCGCTCGCGCGGGGTCAGCGACTCCGCGGACGACGGCGGCGTGCGCAGCGACAGCGCGAGGGCCGCAGCCACAGCGGGGTCGAGGCGAACCTCGCCCGCGACGGCGGCGCGGATCGCATCGGCGACGTCGCCGGCGTCCGCGTCCTTGAGCAGGTACCCCGTGGCCCCCGCTTCGAGCGCCGCCCGGATCCTGGCCTCCTCGATGAAGGACGTCACCGCGATCACGTCGATGCCCGGCCACCGGGACTTGATCCGGCTGGTGGTCTCGACACCGTCGAGCTGCGGCATCTGCATGTCCATCAGCACGACGTCGGGGGCGCCCTCGCCCCGAGCGAGGGTCTCGATGCGCGCGAGCGCCTCCAGGCCGTCGGCCGCCTCGCCCACCACCCGCACCCCCGGCTCGGTGTCCAGGTAGGTGCGCAGGCCGGTGCGGACGATGGCGTGGTCGTCGACGAGGAACACGGTGATCGGCGCGGCGTCGTCCAGGTCGTCGGTCATCGTGACGGCCCCTCCCAGAGGCTCGGGTCTTCACCAGGGTCGGTCGCCACATTCTGGACCGGATCTCCGGCGGCAGCGGTGCGGATCGCGTGGACGAGCGCGTGGTCGTCGCCGTCCTTCTCCAGGAACACGGCGGCACCCGCGCGCAGCGCCGCCGCACGGACCGTGCCGCGGAGGCTGACCGCCACGACCCGCACGCCGGGCGTCAGCCTGCGGATGACGGCCAGGCCCTGGGAGCCCGGCGGGCTCAGGTCCACGACCGCGACGTCGGCTCCGAGCGCCGTCAGCGACGCGAGGCGCATGGACTGCTCGACATCGAGCGCGGCGGCCCGGAAGCCGGCCTCCTCGAGCAGCCGGACGAGCGCCGCGCGCACGCGCGCGTCGTCGTCGACGACCAGGACGCCGATGCCGCCGGTCACACCAGCCACAGGCGGTCGTGCCGCGGGGCGCGGGGGGTCGCTGTGGGACGCGGGCGACGACGTGGCGCGACGACGGTGCCCGGCGCGCCCGGGCCGGGCGTGCGCGGTCCTCGTCGGACGAGGCTGCGGAGCGTGGTGGCCATGGTGCCGTCCTCTCTGCTCGGGGTCGCCACCAGCGTCGTCCCACGCACCGGTCGACCGCGTCGGCGTGGGCGACGCGGTCGACCGTGCGCTTGCGCCGGCACTCCCTCGGCCGGATGACGTAGGCCCACGACGCCGAGCGGCGTCGACATCGCGCGCGTGCACAGCCACGCCAGGTGGATGACGCCGCCGGGGTGCTCGGCTCGTGTGGCTCCTCGTGCTGAGCCGCCGTCCCGTGCCGGTCGCGGACCTGCCCGACCTCCCGGGTTGACAGGCCCTCGCCCGATAACGGAACATCGTTTCAGCAATCGCATGGGGAGTACCCCCTCGCTGGTACGTCGTCATCACGACCCGGCCATCCGGGTCCGGCGCACCGGATCGCCTCTACGGAGGCGGTGGTGGGAGACCTGCGACTCCAGTCGGGCGCGTGCCCGCGAGTCGGAGGTCGAACGTGGTCGTCCCCCTCTGGGCCTGGTTCGCCGTCGTCGGCGTCATCCTCGTGATGCTCGCCGTCGACCTCGTGAGCCACCGCCGGGCACATGTGGTCTCGCTGCGCGAGGCCGGCGTCTGGACCGGCATCTGGGTCGCGCTCGGCGTCACGTTCGGCGTGGTGCTGGCGGCGGTGTACGGGAGCGAGGCAGCGGCTCAGTACTTCGCCGGCTACGTCATCGAGAAGTCGCTGGCCGTGGACAACGTCTTCGTCTTCGCGATCATCTTCGCCTGGTTCAGCGTCCCCCGGGAGTACCAGCACCGGGTGCTGTTCCTGGGAGTCGTCGGTGCGCTCGTCCTGCGCGGGATCTTCATCGCCCTGGGCTCGGTGCTCATCGCGAGCTTCGGCTGGGTCCTGTACGTCTTCGGTGCGCTGCTCGTCTACACCGGGTGGCGCATGGCGCGTTCCGCGGGGAGCCACGTCGACCTCGAGCGCAGCCGCACGGTCCGTGCGTTCCGGCGCCTCGTCCCGATGACCGACGAGTACGACGGCCAGCGGCTGGTCGTGCGCCGCGCCGGTGCGCTCGTGGCCACCCCGCTGCTGCTCGTGCTGGTGGTGGTCGAGGTCACCGACGTCGTGTTCGCGATCGACTCGATCCCCGCGATCTTCGCGGTGACCCAGGAGCCCTTCCTCGTCTTCACGGCCAACGCCTTCGCGATGCTGGGCCTGCGCGCCATGTACTTCCTGCTCGCCGACCTCATGGACAGGTTCGTCCACCTCAAGCTCGGGCTCGCGCTGGTGCTGGTCTGGGTCGGCGTCAAGATGCTGGCGCTCGACGTGGTCCACGTCCCGACGCTGCTCTCGCTGGGGGTCGTCGTGTCGATCCTCGCCGTGACCGTCGTCGCGAGCCTGAGGGCGACGCGCACGACGGACGCCGTCGCCGACGACGGCGTCGCGTCCGACGCTGCCGACCGACCGGAGCACCCGCACCCGGGCTCGGCGTCCGCCGGCACCGACCAGCAGGCCCCAGCGCACCGCGAGCCGCACGCCGGCGTCGCGGCCACCGGCACCAGCACGCCCATCACGACGACAGGAGCACCGCGATGACCACCACCCGTCCGCGCAAGAACGACACCGAGCACGTGGGCGCCCTCACCGTCGACGGACGACGGCTGCTCGAGGAGCGGGTCGCCATGATCCGCGACGTCTCGCTGCCCGTGCTGCGCCAGCTGCTCACCTCGCGGGACCGCGACGAGCGCGACGTCGCCGAGTTCGAGCGGCTCACGGAGGAGCAGGCACGGCTCGAGGCCCTGCTCGCGGCGACGACCACCCTCCCGGACGAGCACGACGGCACCGTCAGGGTGGGTACCCGGCTGCTCATCGAGCTGCCCGAGGGCGAGCTCCTCTGGATCCGGCCGGTGCACCCCGCGGAGGCGTTCCTCGACGACGAGCGGGTCTCGCTCGACTCGCCGGTGTCGCGGGCCGTTCTGGGCGCACGGTCCGGCGACGTGGTTCCCGTCCACGGGCCCGACGCCGTCTGGCAGTGCCGGATCGCCGCCGTCGGCGAGCAGGTCGCGAAGCCGCGCCGCCGCCGCTCGGCCTCCCGGACCAGGGGCTGACGTGCCCGCCTGGCGGGACTGGGCGCGCCGGCGGCACTCGACGCACCTGGTGCTGAAGGCCGTCGTGCTCCTGTGCGGGGCGACGCTCGTCGTCGCCGGCGCCGCGATGCTCGTGCTCCCCGGGCCGGGCGTGGCCGCCGTCCTCCTGGGCCTGGTGGTGCTCGGCTCCGAGTTCGCGGCCGCCGATCGCCTGAGGGCCAGGCTCCAGGGTGCGGTGCGGGCCGGGTGGTCGGCGGCCGCCGGACGTCGTCGACGACGGCGCCGTGCCGACGACGCCTCCGGTGGGGTCAGGAGCGAGGACGGGCCAGCGCCGGGTGGTGCAGGTCGAAGGCCGGACGTTCGGAGCGGATCACCGGGATGCTGACGAAGTTGTGCCGTGGCGGCGGGCTCGACGTCGCCCACTCCAGCGAGACGCCCCACCCCCAGGGGTCGTCCTGGTCGACCTGCGGTGCCGTGCGCCAAGTGACGTACACGTTCCACAGGAACGGGATCATGGACGCGCCGAGGATGAACGCCCCGATCGACGAGATCGCGTTCAGCGTCGTGAAGCCGTCGCTCGGGAGGTAGTCCGCGTAGCGCCGTGGCATGCCGTACGCGCCGAGCCAGTGCTGCACGAGGAACGTCGTGTGGAAGCCGACGAACAGCATCCAGAACTGGATCCGCCCGAGCCGCTCGTCGAGCATGCGCCCGGTCCACTTGGGCCACCAGAAGTAGAAGCCGCCGAACATCGCGAACACCACCGTGCCGAAGACGACGTAGTGGATGTGGGCGACGACGAAGTAGGAGTCCGACACCTGGAAGTCCACGGGCGGCGCCGCGAGCAGGACCCCGGTGAGGCCGCCGAACAGGAAGGTGACGAGGAAGCCGAGCACGGCCAGGCGTCGTGGGACGACGGCGGACGACGACCAGCCGACCCGGGGCGGTCGCCTCGGGATCAGGTACAGACGAACGTGACGGTCCGGATGCGGTCCTCGCGCAGGTTGGCCACCTGGTTGCGCGCCATCTCGGCGAAGTCGCTGCCGAGGAACGCCGCGAAGGTGACCGGCGGCGGACCGTCCACGGCCACCCGCGCCGCGACCGCCGCGAACCACTCGGTGCTGGCGGACGACGAGTCCGTCTCCGAGACGATCGAGAACCCGGCCCCGGTGAGCAGGACGCGCATCTCCTCGGGGGTGGCCAGGTGGCTGTGGGCGGGATCGCGCGCCCAGGGCACGGGGTAGTGCAGGTCGCCGCCCGGACCCTGGAGCACGTCGTACACGACGAAGCGCCCACCGGGTGCCAGCACCCGGCGCGCCTCGCGGTAGAGCCCCGCCTTGTCGGCGATGTTCATGGCGACGTGCATCGTGAGCACCGCGTCGAAGGAGGACTCGGTGAAGCCGAGCGCGGTCGCGTCGCCCACCTCGAACCGGGTCCGCTCCGCGAGCCCGGTCCAGCGCGACAGCTCGGCCGCGACGTCGCAGAACTCGGGCGTGAGGTCCACACCGGTGACGTGGCATCCGACCACCTCCGCCAGCGTGCGCGCCGGGCCGCCGAGGCCGCTGCCGAGATCGAGCACGCGCGAGCCGGCGTCGATCTGCAGCGCCTCCGCGATCTCGAGCGTCGCGGCGCGGCCGCGGATGTGGAACTCGTCGACCGGCGCGAGCGCCGTCGTCGCGATCCCGTCGATGTCCACCCCGGCGCCGCCGAGCGCGGACCGGATGGCGGCGATCAGGTCGCCGGACCCTGAGTAGTGCGAGGTGACGTCGCTCACGCGGCGGAAACTACCGGCTCTCTGCCGACGATCGCGGCGAGTTCAGCCCAGTCGCGCCCACGACGGCCGGCTGAGGCCAGGTAGTCGGTGTCCCCAGGGTGCGCAGGCAGATCGGGCACGGCGAGCGCCTGGCCAGCCGCTCGGCCGTGCTGACCACGGGGGTGGGCACCCCTCACGACCTCGACGTGCCGGTGACCGGGCCGCCATAGGAGAGGTCCATGGGTGTCTCGTTCCCCACACCCGACGAGCGCGACACGCCATACCCCCCGGGGGGTACGGTGACGAAGCCGGCACGACCGCGGCGGACGAGCGAACCGGCACCTACGACCCGCTCCCATCACCGCCGCGGACGCCTCCCGGCGGGTCGGAGCACGCACATGCAGATGACGGTGCAGCAGCCGTCGCGCCAACCGGCGGTCCTCGTCGTGCCGAGCCGCTCCCACCCCACGACGGACCAAGCCACGTCGAGGACACCCGCGATGACCGACCAGCGAAGGCGCACATGAGCATCCAGACCGCCGCCCCACACCACGCCGAGACCGTGTACGACGAGACCCTCGGCATCTGGGAGACCTCGCTCCGCGGCAGGTCGGTCCTGACGGAGCCACGGCTGAACAAGGGCACCGCGTTCACCGACGAGGAGCGCCGCGACCTGGGCCTCGTGGGCCTCCTGCCGCCGCGCCAGCTCACGCTCGAGCAGCAGGCGACCCGCGCGTACCTCCGCTACCTGGAGCAGCCGAACGACTTGGCGAAGCACGTGTTCCTCACGGCGCTGCACGACCGGAACGAGGTGCTGTTCTTCCGCGTCCTGGGCCGGCATCTCCCGGAAATGCTGCCCATCGTGTATACGCCGACGGTGGGCGACGCGATCCAGCGCTACAGCCACGAGTACCGACGCCCCCGCGGCGTGTACCTCTCGGTGGACGATCCCGACGGCATCGAGACCGCCCTGGCGGCGTCGGGCCGCTCGGCCGACGAGGTGGACCTCATCGTCGCCACGGACGCGCAGGGCATCCTGGGGATCGGCGACTGGGGCGTCGGCGGCATCGACATCGCGGTGGGCAAGCTGAACGTCTACACCGCGGCGGCCGGCATCAATCCGGCCCGGACCCTGGCAGTGATGCTCGACGTCGGCACCGACCGCCAGACGCTGCTCGACGACCCGCTCTATCTGGGTCTGCGCCATCCCCGCGTGGACGCCGACACCTACGACGCGTTCATCGATCGCTACGTGCAGGCCGCGACCCGTCTGTTCCCCTCGGCGATCCTGCACTGGGAGGACTTCGGCACGAGCAACGCACGGCGGATCCTGGACCGCTACCGTTCCACGACGCTGACGTTCAACGACGACATGCAGGGCACGGGTGCGGTCGCTCTCGCCGCGGTGCTGTCCGCCACTTCGCAGCTCGACCTGCCTCTCGGCGAGCACCGGGTGGTCGTCTACGGATCCGGCACCGCAGGGATCGGGATCGCCGACCAGCTGCGGGACGCGATGGTCTCCATGGGGGTGCCACCGAGCGATGCCGCGCGACAGTTCTGGTGCGTCGGCAGGCACGGGCTCCTCACCGACGACCGGGCGGATCTGCGCGACTTCCAGGCGCCGTACGCACGCCCGGCGCACGAGGTCGAGGCGTGGGACGTCGACGTCGAGCTGGGCGGAGTCAGCCTGGACGAGGTGGTCAGGCGCGTGAGGCCGACCATCCTGATCGGCACCTCCGGACGGCCTCAGGCGTTCACCGAGACGGTCGTCCGGGAGATGGCCGCCCACGTCGAGCGCCCCGTGATCATGCCCATGTCCAACCCCACCAGCCTGTCCGAGGCGTTCCCGGGCGAGCTCATCGAGTGGACGGACGGACGCGCCCTGGTGGCCACCGGGAGCCCGTTCCCGCCCGTGAGCTATGGCGGTGTGGAGCACGAGATCGCCCAGGTGAACAACGCGCTGGTGTTCCCCGGCCTGGGTCTCGGCGCGATCGTGGTCCGCGCCAGGCGCATCACGGACGGCATGCTGTACGCCGCGGCCGCCGCAGTGGCCGGCCTGTCCGAGGCCTCGCATCCGGGCGCCTCGTTGCTCCCCCGCGTCTCCGACCTCCGCGAGGTCTCCGCCGTCGTAGCGACCGCGGTCGCCCGGCGTGCGATCGAGGACGGGGTCGCCGCAGCACCGCCGGTGGCTGACCTCGAGCAACTCGTCCGCGCGTCGATGTGGCGGTGCGACTACCACCCGGTCCGGGCCGTCTGACCCACGACAGCCGCCATGGCGCGGCCTCAGCAGATGGACCTGGTCCGGGCAGCAGGCCGCGACCCGACGTGTGAGGAGAAGCGACGTGACCCCCACCGGTGGTCGGGGGCCACGTCCGCGGTGGTCCGGAATCTCTGCAGCGGGGGCAGGCTCCGTCGAAGCGCGACGCCGCCCACACCATGCCCCCGCAGCGCGAACGCCAGGAGCCCGGTCCTGACGGACCGGGCTCCTGGCGTGTGGTAGCGGGGGCAGGATTTGAACCTGCGACCTCTGGGTTATGAGCGCCGGAATCCCCTCTTGATTCGATCTCGTCCGTGCCGGATAATGCCTGAGTACCAACGCTTTTCGTGACTATCTGACTTGACTCGTGGTAGCCAGTATCGGCTCTTGCCATCAGGTCTTGATGGCAAATTGATGGCATGTGAACCACGACCGGAGGGGCTCGCATGGGGTTCACCCGCAAGCGCAAGGACACGAAGGGCGGTGTCCGCTACGCCGCCGTCTATCGGGATGCCCGGGGGCAGGTGCGGCAGGCTGGCACGTTCGCGACGCGCAAGGAGGCGAACCTGGCCTGGCAGAGGGCCGAGGCCCGGTTGGCGGCAGGTCGCCCGGACGACGCGTCGGCCGGGAAGCTGAGGTTCGAGGATTACGTGAACGAGCGCTGGTTCCCCCACCATGTGCTCGAGCCCTCGACCCGGCAGAGCTACCGGTATGTCCTGGACCGGCACATCGTGCCGTGGTTCGGGCCGATGCGGATGCGCGACATCCTGCCCGCCCACGTGCGTCAGTGGGTGACCGAGATGGATGCCAGCGGGGTGAGCCCGGCGAGCATTAGGCACGTGAAGATCGTGCTCTCGGCCATCTTCACAACTGCGCTCAATGACTTCGTGATCGCGATCCACCCTTGCCGCGGGGTGAAGTCCCCCACTGTGCCGGTGAAGGAGTACCGGATCCTGACCCCGGAGGAGTACGCCCGCCTCTACGACGCCCTGCCCAACGACGCGTCGCGGCTGATTGTCGAGGTCGCCATCGGGTCCGGGCTGCGCTGGGGTGAGCTCACCGAGCTGCGCGTCCGCGACATCCACCCGGTGACCGGGATCCTGACCGTGACGCGCTCGGTCGTCGAACTGAGCCCGAAGTTCCACCCGACCGGTGAGCGGTTCCTCGTCAAGCCCTACCCCAAGACCAAGCACTCACGCCGACTCAAGCTCGACCAAGCACTCGTGGCCGAGATCCAGCGGCACACGAAGGCGCACGGCCTCCGAGCGGACGACCTGCTATTCCAGCTCGAGCACCTCAGCCTCGAGGCGCCGTCACGTCCACTGCTGGTGGACGCCGCCGAGCTCGGGCTCACCGAGCCGAACGCCGCTGGCCGCACCTACCGGCACGGCACACTGTCCGCCTACACCGCCGGTAAGTGTCGCTGCGCGCACTGCAAGGCCGCCTTCGCCAGCTATCGGGCGCAGCGTCGCGCCGAAGGCAGGGACGAACCGCGTGGAAGCCGGGCGGTCGACACCGACGGACACCTGCCCCGCGACTGGTTCACCCGGCGCGTCTGGCGACCCGCCTGCACCGAGGCAGGGCTCGACCCGAGGCCACGGCTGCACGACCTCCGCCACTCCCACGCGTCCTGGCTCCTCGCTGGTGGCGCCGACCTTCAGGTCGTCCGCGACCGACTCGGACACACGTCGATCGCCACCACGAGCAAGTACGTCCACACCCTGCCGACCGCCGACGAGACTGCCCTCGCCGCGCTCCGGCGCGTCAAGGCTTGAAGCAAGTAGGACACTCCGCTGGGCCAGGCGGTCTCACCCTGGCACGCGCGATCCCTTGGTGGTCTGCGTGGCCGGCGCGTCCGGCCCGCTCTCGACGAGCCGGAGGAGCGGACCACTCGGGATCTTGATCAACCTGCCGAACCGGAGAACGGCGGTGGGCCACTCCCCTCGACGGACGAGTTCATAGGCCAGAGATCGGCCAATGCCGAGCACGCGGGCCGCGTCAGGGACGTCCAACAGTGCTGGCAACCCGGCCAGTTCCTCGCGTTCCATGATCATGCCTTCCGACCTGTGCCACCGTATTGCGCGGCGGCCTCACCGGGAGGTGTGCATTCCAGCGGAGCGACACGAGGGTCGCCGTCGCGATCTCGTCTGTTTCGGGCGCAGTCGGTCTGCCTCAAGCAGGCCGCTGGGCCACCCCACACGGACTGGCAGAGCGTGCAAGAAGAGTGCTGAAGACGCGGCGCACCGCGCATTGCGCGATGGCGAGGACGTGAGGGTACCGACGACACACATGGCCGAACCGTGGAGACGGACGCGAGGGATGGAGGCTCCCTCGCCAACGCGACAGAACAGAACACGGTGACGGCGTTCGCGAATCTTGGGACCGATGTCCGGCGTCATGTGCCGGCAGTGCGACTCCGTCCCGACGGCCCGAGTCTAGGAACCCCTTGGGATTCCTAGACTCTTCGAGGATTGTCCTCCAACCCCGGTTGCCGAGCGTGCCGGTCGTTCAGGTGTGGTGGGGCAACGATTGCGACCAATTCCCGCGACCGCTCCAATCCGCTCGATGGGGCACTTCGCCGTTCCCGGAATCCGTCAGGTTCCCCTCGTTCGAGGCCTGGCCTCGACTGATGCCTCCTCGCGGACCGATGCTCCGGCGATCAGACCAGTTCGGACTGCGGGGCGGCGACCTCGGCAGGAACGGTCGGGCGCTGTGGGCGCAGGTAGATCGCCAGAGTGATGACGAGGTAGGACACCCACACCGTGAGCTGCAGCCATGTGGTGATCGGGTCGAAGTGAAAGAAGCCGCCGAGGATCGTGCCGAGCGGGCCGTCTTCGTCGATCGTCGCGCTGACGTCGAAGGCGTAGTTCGCCCCGCCGGGCAGCCAGCCGGCCTCCTGCAGGTCGCGCACGCCGTAGGCAAGGACTCCGGCGGCGACCACGATCAGCAGGGCCCCGGTCCAGGTGAAGAAGGTGGCCAGGTTCAGGCGCATGGCGCCGCGATAGACGGCCCAGCCGATCGCGATCGCTGTGGCGATGCCGAGCAGTGCCCCGCCGAGGGCGGCCGCCGTGCCCTCGGACGCGGAGGTCGACGCCCACAGGAACAGAGCGGTCTCCAGACCCTCGCGCAGCACCGCGACCAAGGCCACGAGGCCTAGCGCGAACCCGCCGGAGAGCATCGCCTTGTCGAGCCGGCCGTGCATGTCGCCGCGCATGTCGCGGGCGGTCCGCCGCATCCAGAACACCATCCAGGTCACGAGTGTGACCGCGATGATCGACATCGTGCCGGCGAAACCGTGCTCGGCTTCCTCTGACAGCGAACTCGAGGTCACAGTCAGCACGGCACCGAACGCAAGCGACAGCGCGATCGCGATGCCGGTACCAGCCCAGACCGCGCCGAGACGCGAGCGCTGACCCGCTTTCACGACGTAGGCGACAAGGATTCCCACAATGAGCGAGGCCTCGAGGCCTTCCCTGAGCCCGATGAGGTAGTTCGCGAACATGCCGTCTCCCATTGAAGTTAGGTCACCCTTACTTATTAGGGTTACCTAACCAGCGCCCGACCAGCGAATGCAACCCGACCGCTGTGGCCTTGATCACCCGATGTCACGTCGCAACGCACTCACACCCGGCGACCGGTGGGTGACCCCGGACGGGAGGTGTAGTCGCGACTGGGCGTCTCGATCAGGTCACGTCGAGTTCGGTCCGGGGGCTGTGCAAACCGTCTGGAGAAACGCGCGCGCGCCGGCGTCGCAGGCGACCACAAGCCGCTAGGCGTTATCATCTATGGATGGCGATGAAAGCGAAGTCCACCAGCACCGACCGGGCGTCGGGGGAGAAGCCGGTGGTGCCTGATGCGGCGGCGTTGCAGGCCGCCGCGAGTCTGTTTCGCAGCCTCGGCGACCCATCACGCCTCGCGATCCTGAGCCACCTGCTGCTCGGAGAGCACCGGGTCGTCGAGCTGACCGAGCATCTCGGGCTGGCGCAGTCCACGGTGTCGGCCCATCTGCGCTGTCTGCTCGACTGCGGCTTGGTCCGGTCCCGCCCGGTGGGGCGAGCGTCCGTGTTCGCCGTGACCCATGAGCCGGACGTGCTCGCGGTCCTGGCGGCAGCGGAGGGGCTGCTCGCGAGCACGGGTGACGCCGTCGTCCTGTGCCCCGTGTACGGGGCACGTGCGTTCGAGACCAAGGCACGGTCATGAGCGACGCGTGCGGGTGCGGGACTGAACCGCGTTCGGCCGGGAGCGACGACTCGACGGAGCGCGAGCCGGAGCGACTGTGGGAGGTCAGCGAGATCCGGTTCGCTGCCGTCTCTGGGATCTTCCTCCTTGCCTCGTGGATCGCGACGCTCGCTGGAGCTTCGCCGAATCTCGTTCGCGGCCTTGAGGCCGTGGCGCTGCTGGTCGGCGCCTACACCTTCGTCCCCGGAACCCTGCGCCGCCTGAGGAAGGGGCAGATCGGCGTCGGCACGCTCATGACGATCGCGGCGGTGGGCGCTGTCATCCTCGGCGAGGTCGGCGAGGCCGCCATGCTGGCGTTCCTGTTCTCCATCAGTGAAGGGCTCGAGGAGTACTCCCTGGTCCGGACCCGGCGCGGTCTGCGGTCCCTGCTCTCACTGGTCCCGGATCAGGCCACCGTGCTGCGCGACGGCCACGAGATCGCCGTCGCACCCAGTGACCTGCATCCAGGGGATCGGATGCTGGTCAAGCCCGGCGAGCGCCTCGCCACCGACGGTGTCATCGAGGTAGGACGCACCGCACTGGACGTCTCAGCCATCACCGGGGAGTCGGTCCCCGTCGCGGCCGGACCGGGTGACGAGGTGTTCGCCGGCTCGATCAACGGAAACGGTGCGCTGACCGTGACCGTCACCACCACCGCCGGGGACAACTCGCTGGCCCGCATCGTCCGTATCGTCGAAGCCGAGCAGTCCCGCAAGGGAGCGAACCAACGGCTCGCAGACCGCATCGCCCGACCGCTCGTGCCCGGCGTCATGATCGCGGCTGCAGTCATCGCGGTCGCCGGCACGATCGCCGGCGAACCCGGGCTGTGGATCCAGCGCGCCCTGGTCGTCCTCGTGGCGGCGTCCCCGTGCGCGCTGGCCATCTCCGTCCCCGTCACCGTCATCGCCGCGATCGGCGCGGCCAGCAAGATGGGTGTCCTGATCAAGGGCGGCGCCGCCCTCGAGACCCTCGGCGTCATCCGGTCGGTCGCCCTGGACAAGACCGGGACGCTGACCCGCAACCACCCCGCGGTCATCGAGGTCGCCACCACCAACGGCACCAGCGGTGAGCAGGTCCTCGATGCCGCAGCCGCCCTGGAGTCACGCAGTGAGCACCCGCTCGCCCGCGCGATCCTGGCTGCGGCCGGCACCGTCCAGCCTGCCGATCACGTCGAAGCCGTTCCCGGTGCCGGCCTGTCCGGAACCCGCGGCGGCGCGAGCCTGCGCCTCGGTCGGCCCGGCTGGATCGACGCAGGGGACCTCGCGGAAGCCGTCGACCGGATGCAGCGCGCAGGTGCCAGCGTCGCCCTCGTCGAGCGGAACGGCCAGCTGCTCGGGGCCATCGCCGTGCGGGACGAGCTGCGCCCGGAGGCCGCCGACGTCATCGCGACACTGCACCGCGACGGCTACGCCGTCGCCATGCTCACCGGCGACAACCACGCCACCGCCACCGCGCTCGCACGCACGGCCGGCATCGACACCGTGCACGCCGAGCTTCGCCCCGAAGACAAAGCCGAAGTCGTGCGCGGACTCGGCGGATTGCGCCCGACCGCAATGGTCGGCGACGGCGTCAACGACGCACCGGCGCTGGCGACCGCGGACCTGGGGATCGCGATGGGCGCGATGGGCGCTGACGTCGCGATCGAGACCGCCGACGTCGCCCTCATGGGCGAGGACCTGCGACACCTGCCCCAGGCCTTCGCGCACGCCCGGCGCTCACGGCGGATCATGCTGCAGAACGTCGGGCTGTCCCTGGCCCTCATCACCGTCCTGATGCCCCTCGCCCTGTTCGGGGTTCTCGGACTCGCCGCCGTCGTGCTGGTTCACGAGTTGGCTGAGGTCGTCGTCATCGCCAACGGAGTTCGCGCCGGCCGCACCCATGGATTGGACGCCCTGCCCGGGCCGGCGCCGGATCCCGTTCTGTCTGGGTCACGCACCTCGGTCACGACATGAACGGCTCGCAGCCGTCGCGCCTCCCACACCGGCCCGGTTCACGCTGCTCGACTCAGCAGAGGGACGAACAGAGCGACGACGGCGGAGCCTCCCTGATCTCGACGCGTACTCCGGGATGGACCTCGTGAGCGACCACGGGCACAGCCACGGACCCTCGATCAGCGCCGGCGGGTTGCACCGCAAGAAGCTACTCATCGTCCTCGGTATCACGGCGACGGTGCTGGTCGCCGAGCTCGTCGGTTCCGCCGTGAACGGGTCACTGGCGCTGCTGGCCGACGCCGGACACATGTTCACCGACGTCGCCGGGATCCTGCTCGCCGTCCTCGCGGTCACGTTTGCGTCCCGACCGGCAACCCCGCACCGCACCTTCGGGTACTACCGGCTCGAGATCCTCGCCGCCGTGGTGAACGCGGTGTTGCTCTTCGGTGTCGCCGTGTTCATCCTCATCGAGGCGTGGCAGCGCTGGAGGAACCCACCCGAGGTCGAGGGCGGGCTGATGCTCGCGTTCGCGACCATCGGCCTGGTCGCGAACATCATCGGCTTGCTCGTCCTGCGTGCCGGTGCCCGCGAGAGCCTCAACGTCAAGGGCGCCTACCTCGAGGTCCTCGGCGACCTGCTCGGCTCGGTCGCCGTCATCGTCGCCGCCGGGATCATCGCGCTGACCGGGTGGTTGCGCGCCGACGTCATCGCATCGGTCGCCGTCGCGCTGATGATCCTCCCGCGGACCTGGACCCTGCTCCGCGAGGCCGTCGACGTCCTCCTCGAGGCCACCCCGCGCAACGTCGACATCGTCGCGGTGCGCCAGCACAACCTCAACACCCCCGGCGTCGTCGACGCCCACGACCTGCACGCCTGGACCCTCACCTCCGGCCTGCCGGTGATGTCCGTGCACGTCGTCGTGACCGACGACGCCCTCGCCGACGGCGGCGGCGCACGCGTCCTGGACCACCTCATGGACTGCCTCGCCGACCACTTCGACGTCGAGCACTGCACCTTCCAGCTCGAACCACCCAGCCATGCGGCTCACGAGTTCAGCACTCACGACTGACGTCGTCGGTGGGCCCGACGATCGAAGGGTAGCCGCCAACGAGGTTGCACGAGACCAGGCCATCTCCCGACCCCCTCGTGTTCCGGGGCTCGATCCAAGGGTGTGGACAGACCGGGCGCTACGTCGACGATCGCCCGAAAGGGCAGGACGCCGTCGCGCTGGTGCGTTCGGTACTCGACCTAACCGGCCTGGCAGGCGCCCCGGTCGAGCTCGAACTTGTAGTTGAGCTCAGAAACCACCGCCACGCGGGGTCCACAGCCTCGAGCACGGCGGGTTCTGGATGACCTACCATCCCAACCTGCCGAAGACCGGATCGCCGCCACCAAGGTGCGGTCGCGGGGCGGGCCTACCCACTGGGTCCCCCTCCCCGGCCGCCCGGCTCAGGTCGAAGCGACGGCGTGGGGCGTCCAGTTCAAGTTCGGCTCCGCCACCGACTCGGGCCACCGCTTCAGCCCCGCGTACGCCGATGCCTCGAAGGCGCCAGAATCCCGAGGTGAGGAGCACTGGCGGGGCGGGTCCGCCGACCAGTTGGAACCGCTCTTTCGGCGCAGTTGGGCAGCCCCCTGAGGCCACGGATGTGAACCGAGAGCCACGCGTCACGACGGCGCGAGACTTGCCCGTCGTTCACTGACTCGCGCGCCCTGACCTGTCCAAACGCAATTGCTGGAGTCGGCGGAAATCGGTTTCGGCTGGGTTCTGATCCATGGATGCCACCGCTCAATCTCGATGGTCCCGACAACTGCGTTGCCGAAGGTGGGCCCATATGGCGGTGGGGGGAAGTGAGCGTGTGACTTCAGGTTGTGGCGTCAAGGACCGCAGCCATGGGGCTGGCTCGAGGCTCCGGTGCAAAAAAGCGGTCCAACTAGAGGTACCGGCAGATTTGACCAGCAGAACATGTCTCGGGCTCGATTGCCTCGGCCTGGTCGCGAAGCTGGGTGATGGCGGTGCGAAGTTCAGCCAACTGATTGATCTGTCGTTCGAGGTCGACCAAGCGTGCGTCTAGGAGCTCGCGGACATGCCCACAGGGCGCATTGCCGCGGTCGCGAATGTCCAGGATCTGCCTGATCTGCGCCAGTGTGAGGCCGGCGGCCTGGCCGCGGCGGATGAACAAGACCCTGCCCACCACGTCGGGGGTGTAGTCGCGGTACCCGCTAGTGGTCCGGTCGGCGGTCATGAGCAGGCCCTGCGCCTCGTAGAACCGCAAGGCCTTCGTGGTCATCGCCGTTGCGGCGGCCAGCTCCCCGATCCGCACGTGTCCTCCGATGTCCGACGCGGCTCTTGACCTTCCCCTATACGGGAACGTCCAGTATGACCGCATCGGAGAGGAATCCCAACAGGCAGCGGAGGACAGCATGGACCACCTCAAGGTCGACCTGGCGGTGATCGGGTCGGGCGGCGCCGCATTCGCAGCCGCCATCCACGCCACCGGTCTGGGGAAGCGCGTGCTGATGGTCGAGCGTGCGACGATCGGAGGCACCTGCGTGAACACCGGCTGCATCCCGTCCAAGGCCCTGATCGCCGCCGCTGAGGCGCGCCATGTGGCCGCCCACGCTGCCCGCTACCCGGGGATCACCGCCACTGCCGGACCGGTGGACATGCCGGCACTGACGGGCGGCAAGCAGGAATTGGTGGAATCGCTGCGCACGGACAAGTACGTCGATGTGGCCGAGTCCCACGGTTGGCCGATCATGCCGGGCGACGCAATCTTCGACGGCACTCCCGATGCTCCGTTACTGACGGTCGTGACTGACGGCGGCGGGATCGAGCTGGTCGAGGCCGCCCACTACCTGGTCGCCACCGGTGCCCGACCCTGGATCCCGCGCATCTCGGGGATCGACGCCATCGAGTATCTGACCAGTACCACAGCGATGGAACTGACTGAGGTGCCGGCGTCTCTGTTGGTGCTCGGCGGCGGCTATGTAGCGATGGAACAAGCTCAGCTGTTTGCCCGACTCGGGTCGAAAGTGACCATGCTGGTCCGCTCCCGGCTCGCGTCGAAGGAGGAGCCCGAGGTCGGCGACGCACTCCAGGAGGTGTTCGCCGAGGAGGGCATCCGGGTCGTCCGGCGGGCGCAGGTCACCAGGGTGGAGCGCGACGCCGGGACGGGCCTGGTCGTTGCCACGGCGTCGGTGGCAGGCGGCACCCAGGAGTTCCGAGCCGCTCGGATCCTCGTTGCGATGGGTCGTCGACCGGTCACTGACGGACTCAACCTGGCCGCGGTGGAGGTCAAGACCGGCGACGATGGCAGGGTCGTGGTCTCCGACCAACTCGCCTCATCCAACCCACGAGTCTGGGCAGCGGGCGACGTTACCGGGCACCCCGAGTTCGTGTACGTCGCGGCACATCACGGCGCGATGGTGGTCGACAACGCGTTCACCGGAGCGGCCAGGTCCGTGGACTACGCGCATCTGCCTCGGGTCACCTTCACGAGCCCCGCGGTAGGGGTTGTGGGGATGACCGAGGAGCAGGTGCTGGCCGCCGGGATCAGCTGTGACTGCCGAGTCCTGCCCCTGAAGTACGTGCCCAGGGCACTGGTCAATCGCGACACCCGCGGCTTCGTCAAGATCGTCGCCGATCGCGACAGCGGGCGCATCCTCGGCATTACCGCGGTCGCCCATGACGCGGGCGAGCTCGCTGCGGCCGGGGTGTGGATCCTCGACGCCGGGATGACGGTCGATCGGCTCGCCCACTCCTGGGCGCCGTACCTGACCATGGCCGAGGGCCTAAAGATCGCGGCTCAGTCGTTCACTACCGACATTTCCAAACTCTCCTGCTGCGCTTCTTGAGGTCGTAGCCATCTAAACCACCAACCAGAACGAGGACGATGATGACCAACACGACCACTCGTGACGTGATCGCGAGGCTCGCCCTCCCCGAGGAGTCCGGCCTGGATCTCGCCGTGCTGATTCCGCTTCTGCGGCTACTCGCCAGCGGGGACCCAGTCGACGTAGCCGCCCTGGCTCTTGCCTCGGCCCTGCCTCTGGACGAGGTCCGCAGACGCCTGGATTCAGTGCCCGACACCGAGTACGACGATGAGGGCCGGATCGTCGGCCAGGGCCTCACCCTGCGTCCGACGCCGCATCGGATGAACGTCGACGGCCAGGAGCTCTATACCTGGTGCGCCCTGGACACCCTGATCTTCCCGACTCTGCTCGACCGGGCCGCCCGGATCGAGTCCGCCTCACCGACCAGCGGCGAGCCGATACGGGTCACCGTCGAGCCGGCCGGTGTCACCGCCGTTGAACCCGCCACCGCGGTGGTGTCGCTGGTCAACCCCGGGGCCATGACCTCAATCCGTTCGTCGTTCTGCAACCAGGTGCACTACTTCACCTCCGCCGAGGATGCCCAGCCCTGGCTCGAGCAGCACCCCGGCGGTGAGGTGGTGCCCGTCGCGGACGCCTACCAGCTCGGAGCAGCCCTGACCACCACGACAGTCCCTGAGCCCGACACGCATGCGACACCTGGAGCAGTGGTCAGTGCCGACGGATGCTGCCACTGACCAGCGACCCTCCCTAGCCCTCACGCCCGGGAACGCCACACAAAGGACTCCCGACCACCGATGATCAACCAGCCACAACGCCCGCAGCACAACACCGGTGCCTCCCGATCCGGGCTCCGCTTTGGAGGGGGCGCCGCGCTGCTGATGATCCTGTGCTGTGCCGGACCCGCCCTGATCGCGTCCGGTGCCGCGGCCGGCGCACTGGCCGTCCTGGGCGGCTGGCTGGCCAACTCCTGGGGCATCGGCCTGGCCGCCGTGGCCGCACTCTTCGTGATCGTTGGGCTGGTCCGTCGCAACCGTTCCGGTCGCACCGACGACTGCTGCTCGCCGGCAGCCCCCAGCCTCGATGACTCCACCACACCGGGCCACACCCAAGAACAGGAGGGCTGAGCAATGCCGACCTCTCCCCGCAGCTCACCCACGATCTCCAGCCAGTCTCGTCGGCGGCGTCGCCGGTACGTGGCGCCGCTGGCGCTCGGTTCCCTCGCCCTCCTGCTCAGCGCCTGCGGCGGGCTCACCAAGGACACGGGCACCAGCGAGAGTGGCAACCCTCCCGCCGCCGGGGCCACCGCATCGACCTTCACCGCCCAAAGGATCGGCGGCGGCTCCATCCAACTGCCCGGCGCCCGGCCCAGCGTCGTGCTGTTCTTCTCCGTCGAGTGCGGCGGCTGCGGTCCCACCGCCAAGGCGCTGGCCGACGCCCAGGCCGCCGACCCTGCTGCGGCGGACTTCGCCGTCGTCGACGTCGCCGGCTACGAGACGGCCAACGACGTCGAGAGCTTCCTGCGGGCCAACAGTGCCACCAGCCTGGCCTACGCCCGCGACACCGAGGGCGACATCTTCACTGGCTACGGGGTTACCGCGTTGAGCACCGTGATCATCGTCGACACCGACCGCAGGGTCGCCTACCGGGCTGTGGAGCCCTCGGCCGACACCATCCGCACCGAACTGGACAAGCTGGCCAACTGATGTCCGGTCTGCTTGCCCTCGCCTTCGCCGCCGGGATGGTCGCCCCGGTCAACCCGTGCGGGTTCGCGCTGCTGCCCGCCTGGATCACCCTCAGTGCAGGGGACGCCCGGACCCACGCGCTGCAGGCGAGGCTGATCCGCGCCCTGAACGCCGGCCTGGCGTTGACCATCGGGTTCGCCGGCACCCTGGTCGTCGTCGGACTGGTCGTCAGCGCTGGCGCCCACGCGATCATCGACGCAGCGCCCGCGTTGGGACTGCTTGTTGGGGTGGTCCTCCTGCTAGTCAGCCTGGTCATGCTCACCGGCCACCCGCTGGGCCTCCGGCTACCCGGCCGGGTGGTCCGCCCGAGGGTCGGCGGCCACGGGATGGGCCGCTCGGTCGCCTACGGGGTCGGGTTTGCCGCAGCCTCGCTGTCGTGCACCTTCGGGGTGCTGCTCGCGGTGATCGCCCAGGCTCAGGCGACGGCCACCTACCTAGGCCTGGTCGTGGTCTTCGCGGTGTATGCCGCCGGGTCCGCCACGATCCTGCTGCTTCTCGCCATCGCCACCGCCTTTGCCGGCACCGCCCTCACCCGACGAACCGTAATCCTGGCCCGGTTCGGCCCTAGGATCACCGCCATCGTGCTGGTGCTCACCGGCGCCTACCTCGTCTGGTACTGGTACCCCCTCGCAGTGACCGGCAGCAGTTCCTCAACTGGTAACCCCATGTCCCGGTTCGCCGCGGCGGCGTCCACCTGGGTGCAGGCCCACGACGGGCTTATTGCCCTTGCCGCGGCCGGAGCCGTACTCGGTGCCCTCACCCTGCTCGTCGTCCACCACCGCAAGGCCCGGATTCGCCCTGCACACCCGGCGTGGACAAGCGGAGAGGCCTCGACCGCAACCGATGACTGCTGCGCCCCCGCAGTCACTATCTCGGACGCCTCCAGGCGGACAGGGCTCGTCGAGACCGGCGACGCGGGGCAGCCAGATGGGTGAGCGGGGTGGTCACCCCGCCCCTTCTGGGCGCGCTTGAGCGACGGCCGCGGGGGCATTGTGCAACTC